>JAYUDQ010000460.1:0-27615 GCA_043739745.1 Acidimicrobiia bacterium
GGCACGATCAGGGCCACGAGCAGCCGGTTCGTGTTGGGCGTCGGGGCATAGATGAGGTGGGTGGTGAACTCGTCGTAGGTCCGCTCGCCGCCGCGCTCACGGAGCTCGACCTGCACCGGGTACACGCCGTCGGCCCCGAGGCGTACGCACTGCGGACAGCTGCTGGAGAGCTCGCCGATCGGGATCGACATCTGGAGCGTCACCGGTTTTGCATCCGTCGTGCGCACCAGTGGGACTGGCGTGGCCTGGCCGAGCACCGAGCCCAGGTTCTGGTTCTTGATCGTCTGCTGGAACCCGCTGCGGGTCTTGACGCGTTGGTGCACGGTCACCGCGACCTCGACCGTGGTCCCGGCTTCGACCGAGTCCAGGCCGGTGACGGTCACTTCCAGACTGAACTGACCGTCGCCGACGAGGGTCTCGCTCTGGCGGGAGAGGGCGATCATCGGATGGGCCGCGATGGCCGGAGGCGACTGCGCGACGGTCGATCGGGGCGTTGTGGTCGATGCCTGTGCGTTGGCGGCGGGCATTGCGAGATGGAGGCCGACGACGGACAGCGCGGCAGCGAGGACGAGGATCGACTGGAGACGTTGGGGTCGTGGTCGGGTCATGCCGGAGGAGCCGGGGTTCGGTACTCCATCGTGTACAGCCGACTCGTCGACTCGGCGAACCCCATGCGGCGGTACAGCTCGAGCGCCGGTTCGTTGCCGACCTGCGTATTGACCACCAACCGTTGCACTCCACGGCGGCGGCACCACCGGATCGCATCGATCACCAACGCCGATCCGATGCCGCAGCGGTGGTTCGAAGGATCAACGGCAAGCCGCTGAAGGTACCCGCGGCGGCCGGCCCTCCCGGTGAGGGCATAGCCGACCACCCTCCGATCGGGACCGTCCTGCGGGCGGGTGTCTCGGACTCGATCCACCCGTCGGCGATCAGCCACGCGGAGCCGAGTGACGGGGGTCGCCGAACGGGCGTTGGCCAGGCCATGGGGCGTCATCGTCCAGCCCGGCGCGAACGCAGCCTCGTCCACGCGGAGCGCGGCGGCGATGTCGTGAACGGTCCCTCGGCGCAGACGCACCGACGATGCTTCGTGTCGGGCCCGGTCGCCCTGTCCGGGAGCGGTCAGGTCGTGGGTGAGCAGGTGGAGCTCGGAAGTGGTGACGAACCCGGCGTCGGCGAAGCTCCTGGCCTCCAGCGGGGTCACGGCCGGCGAGGAGACGGTCAGGGCCACCCCACCTGCCATCTGCCATGCGGTCTCGACGGCGGCCCGTAGGAAGGCCCCGGAAAGTGGCACGCGACCGGCCTCGGGCATCAGCGTCGCAGAGGCGCTTGCGTTGGTCTCCATGGTCATACCGATGCCGGTTCCGGCCGTGATCCCGGTCATGACCTCGATGCGCACGCCTTCGCCGCCGCGTCGGAGACGACGGGTCTGGACGGCCGGCGCCGACGCCCGCGCGCCGAGATCGGACGTTCCACGCATGGCGGCAGGATACCGATGGGCCGCGCCCGGACCGCTCGGTAGCCTCTGGCGGTGCCCGACGACGCCTTCTTGCCGCTCCTGGCGGAGACGCGTGCGCTGGCCGATCGCTTCACCGCGGCGGGCAAACGGCTGTATCTCGTGGGTGGGATCGTGCGGGACACGCTGCTCGGCCGCATCCGGGACGAGCTGGACATCGACCTCACGACCGATGCGACCCCGGACGAGATCGAGGCCATCGTGCGGTCTGCCAGCCCCTCGGCTGTCTGGACCCAAGGCAAGCGCTTCGGCACGATCGGTGCACACTTCCGGGCGGCATCCGGTGACGGTGTCCGGGCCTACGAGATCACGACCCACCGGGCCGACTCCTACGCCGTGGACTCACGCAAGCCCGAGGTGCGGTTCTCCACCACAGTCGAGGAGGACCTGGCCCGACGCGACTTCTCGGTCAACGCCATGGCCGTCGCGGTCACGCTCGGCTTGCGGGAGTCTGATGATGGGATCGGCGACCTGATCGATCCCTTCCGGGGCGCGCGAGACCTTGCCGACAAGCGCCTGCGCACGCCGTTGTCGGCCGAGGTGAGCTTCAGCGACGATCCGCTGCGGATGCTTCGGGCCGCACGCTTCATCGCCGGCTTCGGGTTGCGTCCGGTGTCCGAGATCACGGATGCGGTCGCGGCCATGCGGGGTCGTCTGTCGATCGTCTCGGCCGAGCGCATCCGCGACGAGCTCGACAAGCTGCTCATCGTCGACGATCCGTCACCCGGGCTGTGGTTCCTGGTCGGGACCGGCCTTGCGGACGAATTCCTGCCCGAACTCCCCGCACTCGCACTGGAACAGGATCCACTCCACCGCCACAAGGACGTGCTGAAGCACACGATTGCGGTTGTGGCCAGGACGCGCCCCGAGCGCGTGCTGCGCCTCGCCGCCCTCATGCATGACATCGCGAAACCCAGGACGCGCAAGGTCGGCCCGGACGGTGTGTCGTTCCATCTTCACGATGTCGTCGGTGCACGTATGACCCGTGATCGTATGCGCGCATTGAAATACTCGAACGAGGACGTCGACGACGTGTCGAAGCTCGTCGCGCTCCATCTCCGCGTGCACACCTATGCAATGGGCTGGAGCGACGCCGCCGTACGTCGCTACGTCCGGGACGCAGGGTTGCTTCTTCCCGTGCTCAACGAGTTGACGCGATGCGACACGACGACCCGCGACGAACGGTATGCGCACGAACTTTCGCGGCAGATGGACGAGCTTGAATCGCGCATAGCAGCCTTGCGTGAGCGGGAGGATCTCGGCTCGATCCAGCCCGATCTCGACGGCAACGAAGTCATGGCCCACCTCGGTCTGGGTCCGGGACGCGATGTCGGCGAGGCGCTGGCCATGCTGCTCGACGCCCGCCTCGAGCACGGGCCACTGGGCAAGGTGCGCGCGGCGGAAGTGCTCGATGCGTGGTGGGCAACGCGGTCGTCGCGACAGGACGTGCGCTGAGATGCAGATCCTGGTTGTGTTCGCGCATCCCGTGCCGACGAGCTTCAACGGCGCGGTCCGTGACACCGCCGTCGCCGCGCTGGCCGCAGCCGGTCACACCGTCGACCAGATCGACCTGTACGTCGACGGTTTCGATCCGCGCATGTCGACCGATGAGCGGCTGGCCTACGAGACGCCGCAGCCGATCCTCGACCCGCGGATCGCTGCCTATGTCGAACGAGTACGGGCGGCCGAAGGGCTCGTGTTCATCTACCCGACGTGGTGGTGGGGGCTGCCGGCGATCCTCAAGGGCTGGCTCGAGCGCGTCCTCGTGCCGGGGGTGGGTTTCGTCCTCGACCCGGCCACCAACAAGGTCCGCCCCGGGCTCGGTCATGTGCGTCATGTGGTCGGGATCTCCACGTACGGATCGTCCCGGATAGCCATGTGCGTTTTCAGCGACGCCGGCCGACGGACCATCCTGCGCAGTGTCCGGCTGCTCGCTCCGCTGCGGGCGTGCCGCTCGTCCTGGCTCGCCCTCTATGCCATGGACCGCATCGGCGACGACGAGCGCCGAGCCTTTCTGAGCCGGGTCGATCACGCGCTGAGGGCGTTGTGACCACGCGCCGCGTCCTCATCGTCTTCGCCCATCCCGTCGCCGACAGCTTCGTCGGTGCCGCCCGCACCCGCGCCCACGCCGTGCTCGTGGACGCCGGCCACGCGGTCGACGTCATCGACCTCAACGCCGAGGGCTTCGACCCGGTCCTGCGTGCGGCGGAGTGGGAGAACCACGATGGCCACGGCGGGATTGCGCCCGATGTCCATGCCCACGTGGCCAAGCTGCAATGGGCTGACACGCTCGTGTTCGTCTACCCCACCTGGTTCGGCGCGCAGCCGTCGATCCTCAAGGGATGGTTCGATCGTGTGTGGGTGGAAGGCGTGGCCTACCGATTGTCGGCCGGCGGCGGGCATCTGCGGCCAAAGCTGCGCAACATCCGGCGCATCGTGGTGATCACGTCGCACGGCTCGGGGAAGCTCACGAACATGGTCACAGGCGAGCCCGGCAAGCGGGTGATACTCCGTGGGCTCCGCACGCTCTGCCATCCACTCACCCGCACCCGCTGGATCGCGTTCTACGGAAACGACACGGCGGAGCCGGCCGACCGCTCCGCCTTTCTCGACCGTGTTGCGTCCTCGATGGCGAAGCTCTGATGCGGTGTCCCGTTTGCCGTGTCGCTCCGTCTACCCTCTGCGCCCAGTGCCATTCCGCCCTGATGCCATTCGTGGGGCGGCCGGGTTGGAGTCGGGCACGATCGACTACCGCCTGGCCCGCCGCCACCTAGTCGCCGAATTCCATCGGGGCCGCCTGTCGCGTCTCGACATCTGCGACGCGCATCCCGAGCTCATCCGGGCCGCGGAGAACGTCGGCGAGCTCACCGACAAGGACTGCCCGATCTGCGAGGAGCGCCAGCTCATCCACGTGTCCTACGTGTTCGGCAGTCGACTCCCGGCGCATGGTCGCTGCATCTCGACCAAGACCGAGCTCACCCGTTTCTCCCGTCAACAGGGTGACTACGCCTGCTACGTCGTCGAGGTCTGTCCGTCGTGCCGGTGGAACCATCTGGCGCGGATGTTCCGCCTCGGCCGCGCCCGTGCCAGCTGACGGCGGGCGGCCACAGCGTCCGGCCCGGCTCTGGCGGTGGATCCGGCGGCTGCTCCTCGTTGCCGTGCTGGGCGGCATCGTGCTGGTCGGCGCCGTGTTCGCGTACGTCGCGTCGGTGCCGCTGCCGCCCGACCGCCTCCAATTGCAGACCACCTTCATCTACGCGTCGAACGGTGAGCGGCTCGCGGCGCTGAACAACGGCGAGAACCGCGAGTCGGTCCGGCTCGCGGAGGTGCCGAAAGTCGTCATCGACGCCGTGCTGGCCGCCGAGGATCGCCGTTTCTACGAGCACGGCGGCATCGATCCGATCGGTGTCGCCCGGGCCCTGTTCCAGGACATCCGCCACTCCGGTCGGCGTCAGGGTGGTTCGACGATCACGCAGCAGTACGTGAAGAACGTCTACGTCGGACGGCAGGCGTCGCTTCGGCGCAAGGTGCGCGAGGCCGCAATCGCGGTGAAGCTCGAGCGCAAGCTGACGAAGGACGAGATCCTCGAGCGGTACCTGAACACGATCTACTTCGGCCGGGGGGCGTACGGGATCCAGGCCGCGGCGCGTGCCCAGTTCGGCATCGATGTCGCCAAGGTCGACCTGGCCCAGGCCGCGTACCTCGCGGCGCTGATACGAGGTCCCGAGAGCACGGATGCGCGCAAGAACGAGGCCAAGGCCCGTTCCCGGCGCTCGTCGGTGCTCAAGGCGATGACCGAGACCGGAGCGATCACCGAGGCCCAGCGCGAGGTCGCCGATGCCCGACCGCTCATCGGTCCGGGCGGGGTGATCGAACGGCACAGCGTGGGCACCGTCTACGACCACCCGGAGGCCGGTGCCGAGTACTTCGTCGACGCGGTTCGCCGCTCGCTGATCGAGCGTTACGGCGAGGACGCGGTGACGGGCCGCGGCCTTCGGGTCACCACCACGCTCGACCTGGCCGCGCAGATCCGGGCCTACAAGGCTGCGTTCACCACCACGCTGAACCGCAAGGGCGACCCCGACGCCGCCGTCGTGATGCTGGACCACGAGGGCCACGTGAGGGCCATGGTGGGCGGGCGCAGTTGGGCGACGTCGAAGGTCAATCTCGCCATGGGCCGTGCCGGTGGTGGCGTCGGGCGGGCCGGTGGGTCGACGTTCAAACCCTTCGTCCTCGCGACTGCGGTCCGCGAGGGCTACACCGTCGAGTCCGCGTTCCCGGCCCCGGCCTCGATCTCCATCGACGGTGCGGACGTCGGCGGCAAGGCGTGGAGCGTCCGCAACTACGACGACAAGGCCTACGGGACCGTCAACCTCATCGACGCCACACGCCAGTCGATCAACACCGTCTTCGCCCAACTCGTCACTGACAAGGCGATCGGACCGGAGCGGGTGGCGCAGACTGCGGCCGACCTCGGTGTCGAGTCGCCGCTCAAACCGGTGAGTGCGATAGCGCTCGGTACCGAGGACGTGTCTCCGCTCGAGATGGCCAACGCCTATCTCACCCTGGCCAACCGTGGCGTGCGGAGCGAGCCGACGTTCGTGGAGTCCATCGTCGATGCGAACGCAAAGCGCGTGTCGGTGCCGAGAGCGGCACGTCAGCGGGCGCTGCCCAAGGCCGTGGCCGACATCGTCAACTCGGTGCTCCAGCGCGTCGTGCGCGACGGAACCGGGGTGGGCGCCCGGGTCAGCGGTGTGCAGATCGCGGGCAAGACGGGTACGACGAACGACTACAACGACGCCTGGTTCATCGGGTACACACCGCAGAATTGCTGCGCGGTCGCCGTCTGGATGGGCTATCCGGACGGCAGGAAGCAGATGACGAGCGTGCACGGGCGAAAGGTGAGCGGCGGCTCGTTCCCGGCGCAGGTGTTCGCACTGACCCTGGGGCCGGCCGTGAAGGGCATCGACGTGGGGACGTTCGAGAAGATCGCGGGGTATCCCGGCCAGCTGCTCGGCACGTCGCGGCGGCGGGCCGGTACCGGCTCCGGCACGAAGTCGACGGGGCCGGCCACTGCGGAGACGCAGCCGCCGGTGACCCTGGTGGAGGTGAGCGCCCCGCCCGTGAGCTCGGTCGAGGGGAGTGACGGGGGCGGCGCTGGTGGGGTGGCCCCCACGGTCCCTGCGGTACAGCCCGCAGCGCCGCCTCAGACCGGCGTCGCCTCCGGCTGATCTGTTTGTTGGCATTTCGGGCAGCCTTTCGGGACAGCCGGTCGGTCAGCGTTCTTGGGTCAGCGGGTCGGGCGCGCCCGGGTCAGCTGATCGGCCGGTGCGCGTAGATCGATCGGCACGAGAAGCACCAGATCTCAACCTCGGCGAGCACCTTCTCGGAGCCCTCGGTGTCCCACGAGGCCGGCACGACATACATCCGGTGCACCTCGGCCAGGTCGGCGTCGGGTCGGGCGCAGCTCTCGCAGAGCGATCTGTCGGCCTCGACACCGGCCTCGACACCGGGCGCGGACGGAGCATGATCGGACCGGCCGGATACTTCTTCGGACACGGGGATGAAATGTAGTGGTGACATTGGTTACGCTCTGCGAGTCCGCCGGCAGCCACCTCGGCGCTGGACGGCAAGAAAGGCAGCGTGCCCTCATGAGCACCTCGTCGAATCCGGCCCAGGCCACCCGACCCCGCCGCATGACCGCCCCCGGCGTGCAGGCCCGCAAGAGCAACAGCGATGGCGCCAGCACCCGCCTCGTGATGGTCACGGCATACGACGCCCCCAGCGCCCGTATCGCCCACCGTGCCGGTACCGACATGATCCTCGTCGGTGACTCCCTCGCCATGGTCGTGCTCGGCTACGAGGACACCCTGCAGGTCACGATCGACGACATGGCACACCACACCGCCGCTGTTGCCCGTGGCCTGGCCGGCTCCGAGGCCGCGGGCGTCGACAAACCCCGCCCGCTCGTCGTCGGTGACCTGCCTTGGATGAGCTACCACGTGTCGGTCGAGGAGTCGGTCCGCAATGCCGGAGCGCTCATGCGGGCCGGTGCCGGCTGCGTGAAGCTCGAAGGCGGCCGCAAGCGGCTCCCGGTGATCCGCGCAATCCTCGACGCCGAGATCCCGGTGATGGGTCACATCGGCCTCACCCCGCAGTCGGTGAACAGCCTCGGCGGCTTCAAGGTGCAGGGGAAGCAGATCGATGCCGCCCGTGCGCTGATCGACGATGCGAAGGCACTCGCCGAGGAGGGCTGCTTCGCGATCGTTCTCGAGGCCATCCCCGACGCCCTGGCCCGGGCCATCACCGAAGCCATCGACATCCCGACCATCGGCATCGGCGCTGGTCCCCACTGCGACGGCCAGGTCCTCGTGTGGCACGACTTCCTCGGCTTCGAGGAGCGAATGGCTCCCAAGTTCGTCCGCCGCTACGCCCATCTCGGCATCGACGCCGAGGCCGCAGTCGCGGCGTACGCCGCGGATGTGCGTAGCGGGGCCTTCCCCGGGGTTGCGGAGAGCTACTGCAGCTCGCCAGAACTGATCGAGGCGCTCGTTCCAGTGTCGGCTGTCGACCTGGCTACGGAGAACACGCTCTCGGCCGACGCGGAGGAGTTCCTGGCCGGTCTCTACGGGGGCTGAAGTACCGAGTTGAGTATCCGGGTTCAGTATCCGAGTTCAGTGAGCGCGCCGCCTTCGAGGCACTAGAACGCTCTCATGCGCCGACCCCGAGCCGCTGCGCTCACTGCCGGACTTCTGGTGACTCTCCTTGTCGGGACCATTCCGGCGTGTGCGGACGAGGCTGCGGCACCTGTCACGGCCGCAGTGCAACCGGCACCCGTGAAGGGCTACACGATCGTGGCCTCGTATCCGCATGATGCGAACTGCTTCGTCGAGGGGCTGCAGTGGACCGGCACCGGCTTCCTCGAATCCTGCGGTTTGTACGGTTCCTCGACGGTCCGCCTGGTCACCCTCGCCGGCAAGGTCAGCCGCTCGGTCGTGCTTCCGAAGACGGTGTTCGCAGAGGGCCTGGTCAAGCTGGGTTCGAAGCTGTTCCAGATGACCTGGAAGGAACGCCTCGTATTCATCCGCGACCCGTCCACACTCAAGGAGACCGCCCGGCGCCCGATGCCTCCGGCGCTCAAGGAGGGGTGGGGAATGACGACGGACGGCTCGTCGCTGATCGCAAGCGACGGTTCCCCGACCGTCCGCTGGATCGACCCCAGGACGTTCGCAGTCACCCGCTCGATCGTCGTGCGGGACGGCGGAGTGGAGGTAGCGAACGTCAACGAGCTCGAGCTCATCAACGGCGAGCTATGGGCAAATGTGTGGACAACCGATCGGCTCCTGCGGATCGACCCGTCCACCGGAACGGTGAAGTCAGTGGTGGACCTCACCGGGCTGCGGCCGGCGAACACCCTCGGCCAGCCCGATTCGGTGCTGAACGGCATCGCGTACGACCCAGTGAAGCAGCGCATCTTCGTCACCGGGAAGACGTGGGACAAGGTGTTCGAGGTCCGCGTCGCCGCCTGAGACTGCCGGGCTGATGACCGGGTATGCTTTCGGTCCGCTCCAGAGGCTGGTCCGTCCGTACCGTGTGTGCCCATCATGCACAGTCGGCTTCGACCGTCCCTCGAGAGCCCCTGCTCCGGACCGTCCGGCGCCCCGCCTCGCGCTGCGAGCGGGTCCAGAGGGAGGTACCACCTTGGCCCTACGGCCCTACGAAGTCATGTTCATCGTCGATGTCACGCTGGACGATCAGGTCATCCAGACCGTCATCAACCGCTCGATCGATCAGATCAAGACCCTTGGCGGCACGATCGGCCGGGTCGAGAAGTGGGGTCGGCGCAAGCTGGCCTACGAGATCCGCAAGAAGCCGGACGGGTACTACGTGCTCGTCGAGGTCAGCGGTGACCCGACCAAGATGGCGGCCCTCGACCGGGCCCTGTTCCTGGCCGATGAGATCCTGCGCCACAAGATCATCAAGGTCCCGGCCGTTGCCGCGGGCCGATCGCTGGCGCAGCCCCCGGCCCTCGAGGACATCGCCTCCGGCGGTGGCCGTGACCGCGACAGGGACTGACGATGCCTGACAACAGTGTCACGATCATCGGGAACGTCACCCGGGATCCCGAATTGCGGTTCACCGCCAGCGGACAGGCCACCGCCACCTTCGGTATGGCCGTCAACCGCCGGTGGATGAACCGTCAGACCAACGAGTGGCAGGAAGCCGTCTCGTTCCTCAACGTCGTGTGCTGGCGTGAGCTGGCCGAGAACGCCGCGGAGACGCTCCACAAGGGCACGCGCGTGATCGTCACCGGCCGCCTCGAACAACGCTCCTGGGAGACCCAGGACGGCGAGAAGAAGTCCATTGTGGAGATCGTCGCCGACGAGGTCGGACCGAGCTTGCGCTGGGCCAGCGCCTCGGTCACACGCAACGAGCGTCGTGGCGGGGACGGTGGCGGCGGCGATGGTGACAGTGGTGGTGGCGGCGGCGGCGGCGGCGGCGGCGGCGGCGGGTACAGCCGTGGCGGTGGAGGTGGCGGGAACCGTGGCGGTGGAGGTCAAGGTGCAGCACAGGGCGCCGGCCAAGGTGCAGGCGGTTCGAGCCGTCCGGCATCGAATGGCGAACCGACGGCACCGGGTAGCAGCAGTGGATACGACTACGACGAGGAGCCCTTCTGATGGCACGCAACAACGATCGCGACCGCGGCACCAAGCGGGTCATGAAGGACGACAAGCGCCGCATCCCGAAGAAGAAGGCGTCGCCGATCCCCGAAGGGACGTACGTCGACTACAAGGACATCAACGTCCTGCGCAAGTTCATGTCGGACCGCGGCAAGATCCGCGCCCGCCGCGTCTCGGGGCTCTCCTCCCAGATGCAGCGAGACGTGGCGGTGGCCATCAAGACCGCCCGCGAACTGGCGCTGCTTCCCTACGCCACGCGTACCGTCGCCGAGCGTGGCCCCCGTGGCGGACGTGGACCACGTCGTGACCGCGATGCAGCCCCGAACGCTGAGGCCGGTTCTGGTTCAGGTGCAGGTTCTGGTGCCGCCGAAGCTGCGACTCCCGAGGCCGAAGCCTCGGCGGAGGTCTGACCATGACGAAGCTCATCCTTCGCAGCGACCTGGCTGGTGTCGGCAAGCGCGGCGACATCATCGACGTGGCCGACGGCTACGCCCGCAACTACCTCCTGCCCCGCAAGCTGGCCATCCCGGCCGCGGCCGGTACGGTCGCCCAGGCCGCGTCGATGCGCAAAGCCCGCGATCTTCGTGACTCCAAGGATCGTGAGTCGGCTGAGACGATCGCCCGCACGCTCGTGCCCGCGATCATCGCGATCAAGGCCAAGGCCCACGACGGGAAGCTGTTCGGCTCCGTCCATGCCGCCGAGATCGCTGATGCCGTCAAGAAGCAGACCGGCATCGAACTCGACCGCAAGACGATCCTCATCCACGACCACATCAAGACGACGGGGACGCACAGCGTGCCCGTCCGGCTCCACCACGACGTGCAGTTCCCGGTGACGATCGAAGTATCGCCGGCCTGACGGCCTGCTCCGAGAGCACCCACGAAGTCCGCCCCGGCCCGCCCTCTGTGCGGCGTCTGGGCGGACTTCATCGCGTCCGGCGGAGATTCGGACCTCCGGTCAAAGTGTCACACCCCCGGTGCATGCTCCTCCTCTGGGGGTAACTCGTTCGTTCTCCCCAGGCTTTTCCACCGAAAAGACCGCGAAATCCCACTGTTCCCCCGCTCGTTCCCCACAGGTCATGTCCGTCACGATGCACGGCCGCTCGTTGGTCGAGACCTCCGACGGTGTTCTCTCCTGTCTCACCCCGTATCAGCACTTCGCAGCTCCTTCCCACGTCGAAACCTGAAGGTCCATGGCTCAATCGCTCGATGACTTCCGCCGCCGCCAGCAGCCACCCGCCACGTCCTCCGGCGCGCGCCTGCTCCCGCACAACGCTGAGGCTGAGGAATCTCTGCTCGGGGCCATGCTGCTCAGTCGCGAGGCGATTGCGGTCGCAGCCGAGATGTGCGCAAGCACCGACTTCTACCGCCCTGCGCATGGGCACATCTTCGATGCCATCGTCAGCCTTTATGCCAAGGGCGAGCCGGCCGACCCGATCACCGTGGCCGACGAGCTTCGACGCGCCGGTCTGCTCGACATGGTGGGTGGTTCCGGTGCGCTCGTCGGTCTCCAGGCCGGCACCCCCACCACCACCAACGCGCAGCACTACGCCCGTATCGTCGAAGAGCACGCCTTGCTGCGCCGCCTCATCGGCGTGGCCGGAGAGATCTCCGAGATCGGCTACGCACTCCCCGACGACGTCACGGCTGCTGTCGACCGGGCCGAGGCCATGGTCTTCGACGTCGCCCGGCGTCGCACCACCGACACGATGGCACCGTTGCGCGACCTGCTCGGCCTCAACCTCGACCGGCTCGAGATGCTGTACGAGCGGGGTGAGTCCATCACCGGCATTCCGTCCGGGTACCACGATCTTGACGAGCGGCTCAACGGCCTCCAGCCCAATGCGCTCTACATCGTCGGCGCCCGCCCGGCCATGGGCAAGTCTGCGTTCGCCCTTGGCATGGCTGCACATGCGGCGCTCGAGCACCGCAAGCCGGTGCTGTTCTTCTCGCTGGAGATGAGCCACATGGAGCTCACGCAGCGGTTGCTGTGCGCCGAGGCCCGGGTGGATTCGCTTCGGATGCGCAACGGCAGGCTCCACGCCGACGACTGGCCGAAGATCACCAATGCCGTTGGTCGCATGGCCGATGCGCCCATCTACATCGACGACAACCCCAACCTCACGGTGATGGAGATCCGCGGCAAGGCCCGGCGCCTCAAGGCCAAGCTTGGCGACCTCGGCCTCATCGTCATCGACTACCTCCAGCTGATGACCGGGCGAACCAACGCGGAGAACCGCCAGGTCGAGATCGCGGAGATCTCCCGCGGTCTGAAGATCCTGGCCCGCGAGCTGGAAGTTCCGGTGGTCGCTCTGTCGCAGCTCTCCCGCGCCCTGGAGCAGCGGGCCGACAAGCGTCCGATGCTGTCCGACTTGCGCGAGTCCGGTTCGCTGGAGCAGGACGCCGACGTCGTCATGTTCCTCTACCGCGACGAGGTCTACAACGCCGATTCGCCAGATCGCGGTACGGCCGAGATCATCGTGGCGAAGCACCGGTCCGGCCCTGTGGGCACCAGTCGCCTTGCGTTCCTCGACCACTACACCAAGTTCGCCAACATGGCCCGGACGGTTTGACCGTGGAATGGGGTCCGGCCGGAAGGGTCGAAGCGCCAATGGCGCCGCAGTCTTCGGTGGTTGGAGGGTCAAACCGGACCCCATTCCTCGGTACCCAGTGCATCGGCGGGAACATCTTCCGACCTTGAGCAAATTGCACAGCCAACCACTACACACCGCGGTCGCGAAGGCGGATGTTGCCCCGGTGAGCGGCTGCACCGGTCGCTCTACACTTCGGTCATGCTGGGTGGCCCCGACCTCATGCAGTGGCTGGTACTCGCCTTCGGCGGCGCCATGCTCGTGGGAAACGTTGCCGCGCTCGCCCGTCCGCCCGTCCGCAGTGGGGGCGCCCCCGAGCGGGCGCCGCGCGGCCGGACGATCGCGATGGCGACCGTCGGGGCGATCGTGAGTATCTGGGCGCTGGCATCGATCCTGTCATGACCAGCGTTCGTTGGCTACGTTGTCGCTCCCATGATCCTCTCCGACCGAACCCTCCGGGATGAGATCGCCGCCGGCCGGATCGTCCTCGATCCCTACGAACCGGCCAATGTGCAGCCGTCCTCCATCGACCTCCGCGTCGATCGGTACTTCCGGGTGTTCCGCAACCACACTTCGCGGGTCATCGACGTGAAGCAGAACCAGGAGAACCTGACCGAACTGGTGGAGATCGATGCAGACGACTGCTTCATCCTGCACCCGGGTGAGTTCGTGCTCGGCTCGACTGCTGAGCGTGTGTCGGTTCCGGATGACCTGGTGGCCCGCATCGAGGGGAAGTCCAGCCTCGGTCGGCTCGGGCTGCTCATTCATTCGACCGCGGGGTTCATTGATCCGGGCTTCGACGGCCACATCACGCTGGAACTGGCCAACGTTGCCAACCTCCCGATCACGATTTATCCGGGGATGAAGATCGGCCAGGTGAGCTTTCTGCGGATGACCACACCTGCGGAGAATCCGTACGGCTCGTCAGCCGTCGGGTCGAAGTACCAGGGCCAGCGTGGCCCTACGCCGAGCCGGTACTTCGAGAATTTTCGAAGCTAATCGCGCGCACCGTGGCGAAAGTGATGCGAAATACCTATGCGAACGAGCGTCACACTGTGTGATGATTCAGATATGAGAACCCTTTCGATGCGCAAGATCGCTGCGGCTGGCGTGCTCGTGCTCTCGTTGGCTGGAGCTAGAGCGAGCAGCGCGCAGACGCAGTACCCGATCACTCCCCCGGAAGTGCTCAAGGTGGTCGATCCGAGCAGTCCCCCGGTGGTCACGCCGACACCAGCAGCGACAGTGCTCGGGGCGGCGCCAGCATCCTCGACGGTGCCGGCCTCCACTGCACCGAGCGGCACGCCAGTCACGGTCGCACCGGCAGCCGTCGCCGAGAAGCCAGTCGCTGAGGTTCTCGGTCAGACCATCACCGCGGTGAACACTCCGGCCTTCACGGGTTCATCGACGACAAAGCCGCTGGCGGCAGCGGGCCTCTCACTGGTCGCTGCCGGATTCTTCTTCGTGGTCGCGACGCGTCGCCGCCGGTCTGCGCCCAAACCGGTCCGCTAACCAGCACAGACCAGCGAACGCCTGTCGCCTCAGCTCCGCCCTGTCGGAGCCGTGACGCCATACCGTGACCGGCAGCTGAGAGGTTCATCGGCGCGGAACTCGCCGTCGACGGCTTTCAGACCGGTTGCTGTCGCCGTCTTCGCCTCGAGACCGCTGACACGGATGCGGACGCTCACCGAGTCGTTGTTCACGAGGGGCTGGCATCCGAACTGCAAGGTGTAAGCGTTTGGTGCAGTTGACGTGACCCTTCCCCGGAGACGTGCGACGAGGCGGGATCGTCCGCCCGGAGGAATCCGAATCCAACCGGAGTACACGTTGCGACCCAACTCGGTGTCACGCTCCAGCTCAATCGGCAGTTCGTCGAAGGTAGCCGACACGAGATCGAACGGCGAGTACAGCGATAGGTACTGAATGGACGTCCCGGGCGGCGCCGGAGGAATAGCAGTATTGCCGATGAGGTAGGTCGCCACGCCGGCCGCCGGTGCATCGTTCTGCATGTCCACGATGGCTGTGGCCTCCACCTGCCCCGTCCGCAGATCGACATCTGCTGCGTATCGGATGCCGCGGTGGAGGTACCACTCGATCTTGTTGGCGCCGGCGTTGTTCGTGATCGCCGAGAACCAGTCGCCGCGCAGCGGCGGGACGGATCCGCTGACGCCCGTGGATTCGAGGAAGGCCTGCTCGAGCGGCCGTTTCGACCACATCTGCAGATGGCGCCGCTGAATGGGTTCGGCCAGCGCGGCAACGAACGCCTGCGGTGAGGGCATCGATCCGCCGAGCAGTCGTGTCCAGGCGAGCTGGGCCACCTGGCGCTGCAGGTCGATCCGTTCGTCGTTGCGGGATTCGGTGAGCTGCGCGTAGAAGTCGTAGAGCAGGATCCGTGGCGTGTTCTCCGGCGTGAAGGCTTCTGGCCAACCGTCCACGAGGAGCGGACCGGTGATCCGCAGGAAGCCTGCCAGGGCAAAGGGGTCTGCCGAGATGACGCCGTCGACCGTCGTGCCGCCCGACTGTGGGTAGAGGCTGGCCATCACCTGCGCCGAGGAGGGAAAGTCGGGCGAAAGGTTCACGTTCTGCCAGAGCTGGTTCACCTCGAAGCGCGAGTACCGACGTCGGTAGTCGCTCGGTGCATCGATCGTGCGCTGCGCTCGGGGGACGCCGGACTCGAGCAGTTCCGATGTGCGCCCGAAGCGCTCCAGCCTCAGTCGGCCATCGATGGCGGAGATCTCGCCAAAGTTCCCGATCAGGCCACCGCTGCCGCGAGCTTCGGCCGGTGTCGGCACCACGACCAAATAGCGGCGAGGTCCCTTTGCTCCCAACATGTCCGGGAGAACCGCGACCACATCGGCTGCGTCGGCCGACGATCGCTGAGCCCGGACCAGCTCCGATCGCAACCGGTCGGCCTGACGATGCAGCGCCGGCGCCAACCAGGGGCTGTCAGATGTCTGGATCGCCGTCAACGACCGATCGATGGCGTGGCGGGTGTCAAGCAGCGGGCCCTGGAGCTTCGCGATCCGCGTCACGTCGATACGGCCGTCCGGTGTGCGCAGGTGGAGAAGATCGACGGCGGCAACGACGCCGGCGGAGCGACGGGCGACGTCCGCGCCGGTCGCGGTGAGCGCCCGAACTGCGGCGATGTTCGGGCCGACCACGGGGAGGTATCGGCCCAGGAAGGTTTCCGGGCCTTCGAGGACGCGATTCGCCTCACGCAGCGAGTCCGCCGCACGGGTCAAACCAGTGGTCGCAGCCACGACATCACCGTTTCGAACGGCGTCGAGTGCTTCGCGCGCGAATCGAATGCCTGCCTCGGCGTCCCCCCGTGCGGACAGTCCGCCAACGGCTCCCCCAGCCAATCCGATGCCGTAAAGACCGGCTGCTGCGCCCATGACGACGAAGAAGCGGACACGCTCCCGTCCCCGGGTGGCGGCTGCGGCGATGGACAAGACCGAAACGGCCGCGATTGCGAGGAGGGTCGGGAATCGATTGGGCATCGAGGTCGGGAAGCGCAGGACCGCATTGGCGATGAGCGCGCCGGTCAGCGCCCGGAACGCGACGGAGTCGCTCTTGCTCCACGCACATGCCACCGCCGTGCCGGCAGCGAGGGCAGCGAATGTGATGTTGGACGCCGAAGCGCCGCCTGACCAACTTCCCGCAACTGCCGCAACGGCGACGAACAAGCCGACGAGGTTGCTGCCTCGGCGTGAACGCGACGCCGCATACACACAGAGCAGACCGAGAGCGAGCCGATAGCCCCCGTCCAGCACCCGGAAGCCGGTCGGCGAGCCATCCGCGATGGGCGCCCCGACGGCAACCAGGATTGCAGCGATCGTTAGGGCCATGGTCTCGTGGACCCGTAGAAGCGCTTCCGACCTCAGCAATCCAAGAATGAACAGGCAGGCTGCACCGCCGACGAGGAGGGCAAACAGTGCCGCTGTCATGGTGATCGACCCGTCCGGCTACTGCGAAGGAGGGCGAACGGGTCCAGCCCAACCCCGAAGGTGTCGTGCTACAGGCGGATGGCTTTCGTCAGAGGGCACGGGGTCAGTCTCACATTCCTTCGGTTCTCGCGCGTTGGGTGACCGAAGTCACTCTCGATCACTTCCCCTGCCGGCGCCAGCGCCGTTGCGCGCACACAACGAAACGCCAGGTCGGGCACAGAATGGAAGTCCGACGGACTTGGTAGGCAATTTGACCCCTTTAGGCACTCACGGTGGTGAGGGGGGGTCTGTGAGGCTACATTCAGCGTTGGAAGTTCGAGTCGCTTAGATGGGAAGAACATGGCAGGCAAACGCCCAACTCGTCCAACCCGTGTTGAGACCATTCTCGGCCGCATCCGGACTTACCGCTTCTTGGTTCTTCCGATCTGGGACGGTCTTGCGCTCGTTGTGGGCGGTGTCGTTGCGCGGGGCCTGATCGACACGTCCGGAAGGTCGCTCTGGTTCATCTGGACGCTCACGATCTCCGTGCTGCTGAGCTGCGGAACGATAGTGGGGCTGTACCGCGGCCGATGGGCAGTAGCGAGCTTCTCTGAGATGTGCTGGCTGGCCGGGTCGTTCGCAGCCTCGACCATCGTGGTGGTAGCAACGCATGCGCTCGGTGGGGCGACTCGAGCT
This sequence comes from Acidimicrobiia bacterium, assembly GCA_043739745.1. Classification (GTDB taxonomy): domain Bacteria; phylum Actinomycetota; class Acidimicrobiia; order Acidimicrobiales; family JANYDT01; genus JAYUDQ01. The sequence goes on from JAYUDQ010000460.1 coordinate 17,408, forward strand.
GACGGGTTCGCGCTGCTTCTTGCTCTGACGAGCTTCATCGTCAGCGCGACCGGTCGTGCCCTTTGGCGCATCTGGTACGAACGCTCCCGACGTCCGGTCGATGCGAAGCGCGTCGTCGTGGTCGTCGCCGGGGAGGCCGGCGTCCAGCTCGTCCGCGGCATGCTCCTCGACCCCGCTGGGGCCTACGTGCCCGTCGCCGTACTCGACGACGACCCACTTCACCAGCGACGCTCGATGATGGGCGTGCCTGTCGGGGGTGCGCTGAGTGATGTCGTGGAGGTCGCTCGCCGTTACGAGGCGGAGGCCGTGGTGGTCGGGGCGACTCACCTGCCCTCCGCGATCCTGAACATGATCGTCGTCAACAGCCGGGCCGCTGACCTCGAGGTCCTCGTCTACCCGGGACTGGGTCCGTCCGACAATCCCGACAGTTCGGCGAGCGACATCCGGCCAATCACCCCGCTCGACCTTCTGCGTCGGCGTGAGATCAGTGCCGACTGGGAGGCCGTCACGGCCTATCTCCGTGGGAAGCGTGTGCTGGTCACCGGGGCGGGCGGCTCAATCGGTTCGGAGCTGTGCCGCCAGATCGCCAAGGCAGCACCCGCCATCCTGGTCAAGCTCGACCGCGATGAGTCAGCGCTCCAGCAGACGGAACTCTCGATCGACGGTCACGGCCTTCTGACCGACCCCACGCTGGTGGTGGCCGACATCCGTGACGCCCATCGCTTGATCGAGGTCTTCCGGCAATTCAGCCCCGAGATCGTGTTCCACGCGGCCGCGCTGAAGCATCTGAGCCTTCTGGAAATGCACCCCAGCGAGGCCGTGAAGACGAACGTGGACGGCACGCTGAAAGTGATCTCTGCCTGTGCTGACTCCGGCGTCGCCTGCTTCGTGAACATTTCGACCGACAAGGCTGCGCACCCCACCTCGGTCCTCGGCTACTCCAAGCGAGTGAGCGAGCGAATCACGTCGACGTACGCGAAGGCGGTTCCCGACGCGAAATACCTTTCGGTGCGATTCGGCAATGTGGTCGGTAGCCGGGGTTCGGTGATCCATGCCTTCCGTAGTCAGGCGGCGAAGGGCGGACCGATCACGGTCACCCATCCCGATGTGACGCGCTTCTTCATGACGGTAGAAGAGGCCGTCCTTCTCGTCATCCAGGCGGGCGGTATCGGCGAGAGCGGCGAGGTCCTGATCCTCGACATGGGCTCACCCGTGTCGATCGACGAAGTGGCCCAGCGTGTCGCCCAACAGACGTCACCCCCGGTCAACATTGTGTACACCGGCCTTCGTCCGGGCGAGAAGATGCACGAGGACTTGTTCGGTGAGGGCGAGGTGGACGAACGGCCGAAGCATCCGCTCATCAGTCATGTCCCGGTCCCTCCGCTTTCGATCGGCAGTCTTGAGCAGCTCCGTCACGGGTTCCCGGACGAGGTGCGTGAGCGCCTGGCGTTCATCGTCGGAGCAGAGGCGGCGAAGGCGACCGTCATGACGTCGGTGGTCGCGGACGAACGACCGTTCATCCCGATCGGTATGCCTGACCCCGAGGCGGGGTGGAGTCCTTCTGCTGCGGTTGGTCGGAGTTCTTGACCTGAGCGCGCGCAGACGTCAGACCAGGACCAGGTCTTCGTCGAGCAGCATCCACCCGCGGCCCCGCACGTTGACGAGGCGGTTGCCTGTTGCCGCCTGAAGGTGCCGGCGAACGTTGACCAGGTGGACGTCGACCCGACGTGGTGCTTGGCGCAGCCCGGCCGCTCGTGCCAGTTCCGTTCGGGTGACCACCCGTCCCCTGGCGCCTTCCAGCAGGGTGAGAAGCGCCGCTTCCCGATCGCACAACCGGACGGTTTCGCCGCCGCCGGGTGTCGTCGAGCACATCGATCCACCTGTCGCCGCAATCGCGGTTTCGCTCATGGTCCGAACGCTAGGCCCATTCTGTTTCTGCGAGGTTGTGGATGTGTTTCGGCAACTTTACGTCGTTGCCGCGCCGGCTCGACCGTCGTCGGCCTCGCGGAGGAGGCCCGTGGCGACGAGCGCGTCAGCCGCGCTTCTCATCACGGCGAAGGGGAGCTCGGCTCGTCCGGCGATGTCCAAGAGGCTGTTTGTGCCGTCGCTCTGGTTGAGCAGCCAGAGCAGGGCCATCTCGGTCGAGGGGGGGACGACGCCACCGAGGTTCCGGAACAGCCCGCGCCGACCGAGCTGCGGCTCACCGTGCGGGGCTGTGTTCACGTAAGTCGCGTTCCCTTCGAGCACGTCGATGATGGTCGTGAGCACACCGAGCGACTGCTCGAGCGAGCGCGGGTTGATGAACGAGAGGTTGTCGTCGGAGGTGTGATATTCGGGGTGTTCGCCGTGGGTGGCGCGGCAGAGACGACCCACCGGCAGGTCGTATCCGGGTGAGCAAAGCTGTCGTTCGTCATAGCCGTAGGGGGAGAAGTCGATGATTCGGTGCGTTCCGTCGAGGTGCGAAAGCACATGCTCGGCGGCTCGATCCACCGGTGCAGCGCCGCTCCTCGAGCGTTTGTACGTGAAGCATGAGGCGTCCCCAAGCCCCGTCAGCACGAGCCCATGCGCCGTACGCCCGACGGCGCCGCCCTCGTGCTGCTCGCGACTGAGCCAGGTGATCGAGCCGAGGGTGACCGGCGCGAACAGGAATCGGAACGTGTGGGTGCGCTGTGTGCGCTGCGCAAGTCGGCGGACCAGTTCGACGGCGACGGCCACGCCGGCCAAGTTGTCGTTGCACAGTGACGGGTGGCAGACATGCGCGACAAGCAGGATCTCCTGGTCGGTCGAACCGGGGAGGACGACCTCCGCGTAGGTGAGCGATCCGGGCTCGAGTGTCGCGTCGACCACGGCTCGGTATCGACCCGGGGCCAACGACCGGCGTTGCGTGTCGCTCAGGCAGAAGCCCCATCGACGGGTGTAATAGCTCGTCCGGTACGGGATCGCGTCGGGGCGTTCCGGCAAGGAGTAGAGGCGGGCGTCTAGGTCCGGAAGGTCGAGCGTCGTGTCAACCGGCTCCGAGTAGCTCATCACGTGGAGGTTCGATTCGGCGGTGTCGATGACCCGTGCCCCGTCGGCATCCTCGATGTAGGCCTCCCTGAGATTCCACTCGTCGGGGATCTCCCAGTCCAGCACCGCGGTGCCGGTCGGAACCTCGGTCCAGTGAAGTTCGACCGGCGCGACACGTCTTTCGATAGAGCGCAGCGTTTCCCGGACACCTTCGCCGGTAAGGCTCCGGCAGATCGGATACAACTCGGTTATCCAGTCGTACATGCGTGCACCTGGCGCGGACTCGTCCGCAGCTTCGGGCATTTCAGTCCTCGATCAGCGGTGACGGAAGCGGAACGATGAGTCGACCGCCGGCCGCAAGGAACTCCCGCTGCTGCTCGCGGATCTCCGCCTTGTAGTTCCATGCGAGAAGCAGGAGGTAGTCCGGGCGATCCTGGAGTAGCCGTTCTGGTGAATAGATCGGAATTCGACAACCGGGGATGGCGCGTCCCTGTTTGTAGGTGTTGAGGTCGACGACGTATTCGACCAGGTCGCGGCCGATGCGCTGACTGTTCAGCAGCGTCGCTCCCTTCGCCGCCGCGCCGTAGCCGACGACGCGCTTGCCATCGGCGGCAAGTTTTTGAAGGAGCGTTCGCAGCTCGTCACCGGCGTGTTGTACGCGTTCGGCGAACAACGCGTAGTAGGCCATGTCGTTGATGCCGATTTCGGCCTCGTCGCGCAGGAACTGTTCGCAAACCGGAGTCCGGGCCGGGAACCGCTGGAGCGACCAGCGGATGCTCCCCCCGTGGACGTCGGGCAAGAATTCGACGTCGTTGAGGAAGAGGCCATTGCGTCGGGCCAGCTGGTCGATCGCCGTGCAGCTGAAGTAGCAGTAGTGCTCGTGGTAAATGGTGTCGAAGACGAGGTTGTCGATCATCACGCGGACGTACGGGTTCTCGATGGTGATGACGCCGTTGTCGGCGAGCAGAGCGGCGAAACCCGCGACGACATCGTTGAGATCGGGGACGTGTGCAAGCACGTTGTTGGCGATGATGACGTCGGCCGCGCCGTGCTCCTTTCGGATCTGCTTCGCCAGCTCCTCTCCGAAGAATTCAACCAGTGTCGGCACCGCAGCCAGTTCCGCCGCAGCTGCGGGCCCGGGGGAGGGATCGATGCCGAGGACGGGGACCCCTGCCGTCACGAAATGCTTGAGGAGGTAGCCGTCGTTGCTGGCCACCTCGACCACAAGGCTGTCTGCGCCGAGCGACCTCGAGGTCAGGAGCTCAGCGGCGTGTGCCGCGGCGTGCGCGGACAGTGCGGAGGAAAACGAGCTGTAGTACGGATAGTCGTCGGTGAAGATCTCCTCGGCTCGCAGAGCATGGCCGAGCTGGACGAGTGAGCAGTCGACGCAGACGACGATGAAGAGCGGATAGGCGACATCGGCGTCGGCCTGATCCGGGTACGGAAGGGTGTTGGCGACCGGGGTCGAGCCCAAGGACAGCACGTCTCGAAGGTCGGACCCGCCGCACGAGCGGCAGGTCACACCATGCAGCATGGGTGTTTCGGGTACCATAGATTTCTCACTTTCCGCGCGATGTTGACGCCACGCTCCGTGGCGGATTAGCGTACTGAGTCCGGCTTCACCACCGAAGCTGGTCAACTTTGACCGTCCGACAGTTGCGTATCGTCACTATCGGCAATGCGGGATTGCTGCTTGAAGCGCCAGGAAGAGGGTACAACGTCAATGATCGAATCCAGATACAGCACCGCGGCGGACGTTGTGCGTCGTGACCTCGACGCCATCTGCGACGGTCTGGCGGACGAACTCGGCGATCTCGGCGGAGCCCGACTGCTGATCATCGGCGGCGCCGGGTTCCTCGGGCACTACCTGGTCCAGGCCGCGGCGCACGCGAACGCACGTCTCGCCGAGCCGATCCAGATCGACGTCTACGACAACTACATCCGCGGCGTGCCGGCGTGGCTCGAACGCTGCGGTGATGATCCGAACGTCACGCTCCGTCGCCATGACGTGGTCGACCCGATCCCGCAGGACGCTGGGACGTTCGACTACATCATCCACGCAGCGTCGATCGCGTCACCGACGTACTACCGCAAATACCCGATCGAGACGATGGACGCCAACGTGACCGGGCTGCGCAACGTGCTCGACTATTCGTATAGTCCTTCCGGCGCCGGGAGCCGCATCCTCTACTTCTCCACGAGCGAGATCTATGGCGATCCCGACCCTTCGAACATTCCGACGAAGGAGTCCTATCGCGGGCTCGTCTCGAGTACCGGCCCGAGGGCTTGCTACGACGAATCGAAGCGCTACGGCGAGACCCTGTGTGTGAACTTCGCCCGCCAACGCGGCGTGCCGGTGACCATGGCGAGACCATTCAACAACTACGGGCCGGGTCTCAAGCTGACGGACCGGCGCGTCCTGCCCGATCTCGTGCGCGACGTGCTTGCGGGACGCGACATCACCTTGCTCTCCGACGGTCGACCCACCCGGACCTTCTGCTACGTCGCCGATGCGATCGTCGGCTACTACAAGGTGCTGCTGCGGGGGCGGGCAGGTGAGCCTTACAACATCGGCATTGAGCAGCCCGAGATCTCCATGCGCGAGCTCGCCGAGCAGGTGGCGGAAGCTGCTCGGGAGATCCTGGGCTACGAAGGACGAGTCGTCGTCGCCGAGAGTGAGGAACAGGACTACCTCACGGACAACCCCAACCGGCGCTGTCCTGACATACAAAAGGCTCGCCAGGAACTGGGTTTCGAACCGCACGTCGATCTCGCGGACGGAATTCGGCGCAGCCTGATCTGGTATCGCGAAAACCATGACGGGGAGGATGCGTAGATGAGAGTGTCGATCATCGGGACCGGCTACGTGGGCCTAGTCTCGGGTGCGTGTCTTGCGTCGCAGGGGCACCATGTGGTGTGTGTCGATCTTGACCCAGCGAAGGTTGCACTGATCCAGCACGCGGTTGCGCCGATACACGAGGCGGGCCTGCCTGAACTGCTTGCGCAGACCTGTGGCATCAGCCTCTTCGCCACGACGGACCTTCGGACGGCCGTGGTCGAATCCGATCTCACGCTCATTGCGGTGGGAACGCCCTACGAGGGCGAGCGGATCGACCTTTCGCAGATTCGATCGGCCACACGGGCGATTGGCGCCGCGCTGCGGGAGAAGTCGGAGTACCACGTCGTGGCGGTGAAGAGCACGGTGGTGCCGGGAACGACCCGTACGGTCGTCTTGCCGCTGTTGGAGGAGGCATCCGGAAAGGAGGCGGGCCGCGACTTCGGCGTCGGGATGAACCCCGAGTTTCTCCGCGAGGGGAACGCCGTGGCCGACTTCCTCACTCCAGACCGCATTGTCGTCGGTGGCATCGACCAGCAAACCCAGGACACGATCGCCGCGCTGTACGCATCGTTCCCAGGGGTCGACATCGTCCGTACAACCCTGGACACCGCCGAGATGACGAAGTACGCCGGGAACGCGCTCCTTGCCACGTTGATCTCGTTCTCGAACGAGATCGGCAACCTGTGCGAGAAGCTCGGCACCGACGTGGTGGAGGTCATGCGGGGCGTGCACCTGGACAAGCGCGTCGCGCCGATCCTTCCCGACGGGACCCGCATACGACCCGGCCTGATCGAGTATCTGGCCGCCGGGTGCGGCTACGGGGGCAGCTGCTTTCCCAAGGACGTACGCGCGCTCATCTCCCATGGCCGTGCTGCGGGGGTGCCGATGAACCTGCTGGGCGCGGTGGCGACGATCAACGAGCAGCAACCGTCACGCGTGACGGATCTCGCCGTGCAGGGGATCGCGGAGCGTGGCGGCACGTTGCGTGGCGCTCGGGTGACGGTGTTGGGCGTGGCTTTCAAGCCGGGCACTGATGACACGCGGGAGTCGCCGGCCGTCATGGTCATCAACGAACTGCTCGATGCGGGTGCGCATGTGACGGCACACGACCCGGTCGCCCGTCTGGACGATCCCCGGATCACGTGGGTGCCCACGGTTACCGGCGCCATCGAGGGCGCCGATGCGATCGTGCTGATGACGGCATGGCCGGAGTACGCCACCCTGCGGTCCCAAATCGCTGACGGACACGATCCGCTCGTCATCGACGGGCGTCGTTTCCTTGACCCGGGGCTCTACCCTTCGTATGTCGGCATAGGGTTTGGGACTCCGAGCACCCTCACCACCAAGAACGGCGACGCGAGTCCCTGCAGAACCTGAAGTCCGGACGTGACGCGGATGAATAAATCCACGTACGGTATGCGCACGCACACCGACAAGGAGAACGCCGTGGCACACAAGGACACCCAGCTGGAGCACCTCGCTCGGATCCCGCTCTTCGCCGACTGCTCGAAGAAGGAACTGCTGCACCTCCGGTCGCTGTGTGACGAGGTGGACGTCCCAGCCGGAAAAGTGCTGACGAAGCAGGGGAGCGTGGGGTACGAGTGCTTCGTCGTCGTCGCTGGCACCGCCTCGGTTGCGATCGACGAGCAGGTGGTCACCACCATTGGACCCGGCGGGTACTTCGGCGAACTCGCGTTGCTGGACAAGCAACCCCGCTCGGCCACAGTGACCGCAGTGACGCCCATGTCCGTGCTCGTCATGGGGCCCCGCGAGTTCATGGGAGCGGTCGAGACCGTACCGGGTCTGGCGCAGAAGTTGCTTGCGGGTCTGGCCCGCCGACTCCGCGAGACCAACGTGAGGTTCATTCAGCACTGACCGGCTGTCTTCGAATCGCAACGGAAGACTTCCACTGCCGGGTCGCGCGCCGCTAGCGTCATCTCCATGTCCGAGCCGAAGACCGACCAATCTGTGACTAGGTCGCGCTTGCGTCGATCACCCAGTCAGCTCGCCTTGGCCGTCGGCATCGTCCTGGCCGTCGTCACCGTCGTCTCGGGCATCCTGGGGGCAATCGAGCAGTGGCACGACGACTCTCCGGTGAGCCGCAGGGTCTTCGGCAACATCCCGTCGGTGATCCAGACCGTGTTCTACACCGTCCTGCCGATCCTGTTCCTTGCGGGCGCGTGGCTGTTCGCGCAGCGGATCAAGAACTGGGAACGCGGTGCCCCGGACGACCGACGGACCACGAAGACGAACGCCAAACGGCGTATGGGCGACTTCCGCTCGGGCGTCTACATGAAGACCCTGATGCGCGACCCGGCCGCCGGCATCATGCACTCGCTCATCTACTTCGGCTTCATCGGGCTCTTCGCCGTCACCACCGTGCTCGAGATCGACCACCAGATGCCCGAGAGCCTGAAGTTCCTCCACGGCACCGTCTACAAGGGCTACGCCGCGTTCGGCGACACCGTCGGGCTGATGTTCCTCTCCGGCATCGTGTGGGCCATCTTCCGCCGCTATGTGCAGCGCCCGTACCGCATCCGGATCAAGAACCGGCCCGAAGACGCCGTCATCCTGGGCACCTTCTTCGTCATCGGGGTGTCCGGCTTCCTGGCCGAGGGCATGCGCATTGCGCTGGTCGGCCGTCCGAGCTTCGAGAAGTTCAGCTATGTCGGCTACCCGCTCAGCGCCGCCTTCGACCAGCTCCGCAGCCTCGACCAATGGCATCGCGCGGCGTGGGGCCTCCACGTCGTTGCCTTCATGGCCTTCCTGGTCATCCTTCCCATAACGAAGCTGCGCCACATGTTCACCTCGCCGCTGAACATGTACCTGAAGGATCGTCCACGGCCGAAGGGTGCGATGCGCCCGATGCCGAACCTGATGGAGACGTCGCTCGAGAGCTTCGGCGCCTCGACGGTGGAGGACTTCACGTGGAAGCAGCTCCTCGACACCGACGCCTGCACGATGTGCGGCCGGTGCACGGCCGTGTGCCCAGCGCACGCCACGGGCAAGCCGCTCGATCCGCGCGAGATCGTGCTGAAGATCGGCACGGTCATGGCGCTCACCGGCCCGAACGGTGCCTCCGGCCATGTGTCGCCCCCCGTCTCGATCGATCCCGAGATCACCGTCACGACGAACAGCGTCTTCGAGCGGATCACGGCCGAAGAGATCTGGTCATGCACCACCTGCAAGGCCTGCGACGAGAACTGCCCGGTCAACATCGAGATCCTCGACAAGATCCTCGACATGCGCCGTTACTTGTCGCTCATGGAGTCGAACTTCCCGAGCGAGCTCGGCAACGCCTACCGCTCCATGGAGAACACCGGCAACCCGTGGGGCATCAACCAGGGTGACAGGGCCGACTGGGCGAAGAACCTCGACGTCGCGATCGTTGAGCCGGGCTCGCCACTCGACCACGAGTACCTCTACTGGGTCGGCTGCGCCGGCAGCTTCGACGACAAGAACAAGAAGGTCACTCGAGCGATGGCCCAGCTTCTCCACCGGGCCGAGGTCAGCTTCGCCATTTTGGGGCCGGCCGAGAACTGCACCGGTGACTCGGCCCGACGTTCGGGCAACGAATACATCTTCCAGATGCTCGCTTCGCAGAACATCGAGACGCTCAATGGCATGGGCGTGAAGAAGATCATCACGCAGTGTCCGCACTGCTTCAACACGCTCGCCAACGAGTATCCACAGCTTGGTGGGAACTACGAGGTCGTGCACCACAGCCAGTTTCTCGAATGGCTCATTGCTGAAGGCAAGCTCGACATGACCGGGGCGCGTCTCGACGAGCGCGTCGTGTATCACGATTCGTGCTACCTCGGTCGCCACAACGACGTGTACCTCGCACCACGCAAGGTGATCGGCTCGCTCGCCGGTATCGAGATCGTCGAGGCCACGAAGAATGGCACCAAGGGCATGTGTTGTGGCGCGGGCGGTGCACGCATGTGGATGGAGGAATCCATCGGCAAGAAGGTCAATGATGAACGCAGCGAGCAACTGCTGGCCACGGGAGCGAGCCGTATCGCTACCGCCTGCCCGTTCTGCTACATCATGATCGACGACGGCGTGAAGGCGCAGGGCATCGAAGACGACCAAGTGCGCGTCGCCGACATAGCGATGCATCTGCTCGAGGCGCTCGAAAACGCCGACGCAGCGGCGGCTTCGGTGCCGACCGTCTGAGTATGGTCGTTCGTCAGCGCTCGAAGTTCTCCCAGTAGCGCGAGGGCCGCGGGCCGCGTTGGCCCTGGTACTTCGAGCCCAGCGCGCCGCTGCCATACGGTGCATCGGCCGGCGTGGTCATTCTCATGAACGAGATCTGGCCGATCTTCATGCCGGGATACAGCGTTATGGGCAAGCTCGCCAC
>JAYUDQ010000461.1:0-1697 GCA_043739745.1 Acidimicrobiia bacterium
CAGTCCCAGCGGCTGCCGTTGCGCACGCAGTTGGCGTTGGTCGCGAAGTAGATCCAGAAGGCGATGCACGCGAGCACCAGCACGATGCCGATGACCACACCGGCGATCGCCAGGCCGCGGCCGCCGCGCCGACCGTTCTTGGTCTGCTTCAGGCCGACGAATCCGAAGATCGTTCCGAGCAGACCCATGATCTGGAAGAGCCAGAAACACGGGATGACCCCGACCAGGCTGCACACCAAGGAGGCGATGGCCATGCCGGACTTCCCACTCTTCACCGGCACCATCGCGCCCCCTGGGTACGTCTGAAACCCGGGTGGTTGGGAGGAGGCCGGGCCGCCCGAGCCCCAGCCCGGAGGCTGCGGTGGGAACTGGTCACCCGGTGGCGGTGGCGGTGGCATGCTCATGCGCCGTCACCGTACTCCTGCGGGCCTACCGCGAACGCGGACCTCCGGCCCGGCCGGCCTGTCGGTGGCCATTGCTGATCGCCATTGTTGACTCTTTGCCCGCTACATGTTGTGTCGACTTTCCCCGTCCGTCGCATCGTGCTGCCGACCTCAAGAAGTCGTGAGCTCGCGCGCTGCGTTCGAGGTCGAACTGTGTAACACCGGCCTGTCATGATGCGAACATGTGTATTGCATCTCTGCTTTACTCCAGTGGGTACTAGATCTTGTGTTGGAGCACGTTGAGGGGGTGGGGGTCGGTGTTGACTGCCTGTTGCACTAGGCGATACCAGAGCAGTCCTCTTGAGCGACTCGAGCGGCGGTTGAACCGGAACGTGTATTCGTCGAGGTAGTAGGCCAGGTGGGTGGTGGAGATGCCGTCATGGAGGGTGCCGGCCAGCCATCGCTTGAGCAATGAGGAGACTTGGTGCACGGCTGGGAGCGCCTCGTTTGCGGCTCGTTTGGACGCGACCAGGTTGACGGGCTCATGTCGGATCTGGAGCCGTTGGGTGATCGGTGGATACGAGCCCTCGCCGTCGGTGACCAACACGGTGCCGTGGGCGATGTTGGTGCGGATGAACTCGAAGAGCTCGTCGCGGCGCTGGCTCGAGTCGATTTGGTGGAGCCGGACCCGGCCGAAGCCGTGTGGGTGGACGCGCTCCACGGCCACGACGACCTCGGTCTTGTTGGCGTAGCGGGGACCGCCTCTGCCCTGCGTGCGGCCCCCGATGAAGGTGGAGTCGATCTCGACGGTGACATTGTCGCCGCCAAGGAGCTCGCGATCTGGGCGCACCATCGCCCGGCGCAGTTTGTGCATCCATGCCCATGCCGTCTCATACGAGCCGAACCCGAGCACCCGTTGCAGACCGAGTGCCGAGACGCCGTTCTTCTGTGCGCACACGAACCACATCGCCGCGAACCAGGTCCGCAACGGGTAGCGGCTGCGGTGGAAGATCGTCCCGGCCGTCACCGAGGTCTGCCGGCTGCACGATCCGCACATCCACAACCCGCGACTGGTCAGCCAAGCGTTCCCAGCAGAACAGTTCGGGCACACAAACCCGTCGGGCCAACGGACATGCCCGAGGTACTTCCGACACGCCTCGTCATCGGGGAACCAGGTCTCGAACGCCGGCCATGTCCCCGGGTAATCCACCCCCGCCTTCGGACGTTCCACTTCCACGACCACAACATATCGTGCCTACTGGAGTTAAGCAGAGACGCAACACATGTGTTCTGTCGATCTGCCGGAGCTTGCCG
>JAYUDQ010000462.1:0-11619 GCA_043739745.1 Acidimicrobiia bacterium
TGGCCGGGCGCGCCGACCCGCTGACGCGAAGGAGCCGGGTCCCGAAGGACCCGGCTCCGAAGGCACAACCCCAAAGGGGTTGGTCGGTACAACCCCGAAGGGTTGCTTACATCATGCCGCCCATGCCACCCATACCGCCCATACCGCCGCCACCCATGCCGCCGCCGCCACCGGCGCCAGCAGGCTCCGGCTTATCGGCGATGGTGGCCTCGGTGGTGAGGAGGAGGGCCGCGATCGAGGCCGCGTTCTGCAGCGCCGAGCGGGTGACCTTGGCCGGGTCGATGACACCAGCGGCGACGAGGTCCTCGAGGACGCCCGTGGCTGCATTCATGCCGATGTTGCCGGTGGCCTTCTCGACCTCACGCACGACGACGGAGCCCTCGAGCCCGGCGTTGGTGGCGATCCAGTACAGCGGGGCCTCGAGGGCCTTGCGCACGAGCGCGGCGCCGGTGGCCTCGTCACCTTCGAGGGTCAGCTTGTCGATCGCGGCGCGGGCCCGCACGAGCGCGGTGCCACCGCCGGGGACGACGCCCTCTTCGATGGCTGCCCGGGTCGCCGACAGCGCGTCCTCGATGCGGTGCTTCTTCTCCTTCAGCTCCACCTCGGTGGCGGCGCCGACCTTGACGAGCGCAACGCCGCCGGCCAGCTTCGCGAGCCGCTCCTGGAGCTTCTCGCGATCCCAGTCGGAGTCGGTGTCCTCGATCTCGCGCTTGATCTGCGCAACACGACCCTTGACATCGTCACTCGAGCCGCCGCCTTCGACGACCGTGGTGTTGTCCTTGGTGATGTTGACCTTGCGGGCCCGGCCGAGCAGGTCGAGCGTGACCGAGTCGAGCTTCAGACCGATCTCTTCGCTGATGACCGTGCCACCCGTGAGGATGGCCATGTCCTGCAGCATCGCCTTGCGGCGCTCACCGAAGCCCGGGGCCTTGACTGCGACCGAGTTGAACGTGCCGCGGATCTTGTTGACGACCAACGTGGCAAGGGCCTCGCCGTCGACGTCTTCGGCAATGATCAGCAGGGCCTTCCCGGTCTGCATGACCTTCTCGAGGACGGGCAGCAAGTCGTGGACCGAGCTGACCTTCGAGTTGAGGAGCAGAATGTAGGGCTCGTCGAGGACGGCTTCCTGGCGCTCCTGATCGGTCACGAAGTACGGCGACAGGTAGCCCTTGTCGAACTGCATGCCCTCGGTGAACTCGAGCTCCATGCCGAACGTGTTCGACTCCTCGACGGTGACGACACCGTCCTTGCCGACCTTGTCGATGGCGTCGGCGATGATGCCGCCGATGGTGGTGTCGGCGGCCGAGATGGAGGCGACCTGCGCGACCTTCTCCTTGGAGCCGTCGACCGGGGTTGCCAGCGCATGGATGGACTCGACGGCGGCCGCAACGGCCTTGTCGATGCCCTTCTTGAGGCCCATCGGGTTGGCGCCGGCCGCAACGTTGCGGAGGCCTTCCTTGACCAGGGCCTGGGCCAGCACGGTGGCGGTGGTGGTCCCGTCGCCGGCGACGTCGTTGGTCTTGGTGGCGACTTCCTTCACGAGCTGTGCGCCCATGTTCTCGAAGTGGTCCTCGAGCTCGATCTCCTTGGCGATGGTGACACCGTCGTTGGTGATCGTTGGGGCGCCGAACTTCTTCTCGATGACGACGTTGCGGCCTTTCGGGCCGAGGGTCACCTTCACTGCGTCAGCCAGCTTGTTCACGCCGGCTTCCAGGCCGCGGCGGGCCTGCTCGTCGAACTTCAGGATCTTTGACATGCAGTACTTCCGATCACTTCTCGATGACGGCGAGTACGTCACGGCTGGACAGGATCAGGAGATCCTTTCCGCCGAGCGACACCTCGGTGCCGCCGTACTTCGAATACAGGACCGTGTCGCCGACGCTGACGCCGAGCGGGACGACCTTGCCGTCGTCGGTCGTGCGGCCGGGGCCGACGTGCAGGACGGTGCCCTGCTGGGGCTTCTCTTTGGCGGTGTCGGGGATGACGAGACCGGAGACGGTTGTCGTCTCGGCCTCGTTGGGCTCGACGACGATGCGATCCTCGAGGGGCTTGACGTTCATTGCAGTCCTCCGTGCGGGGGTATCTCGTAGCGATTGAACAGTGGGATGGTGAGGGCTTCCCGTTGCCCCGACCGGGGTCGGCGGCGGTTAGCACTCGGCCATGTCGAGTGCCAAGGGTACACGTTTGCACGAGGCCGTTGGCAAACGCGGGGGTCGAGTGCTAACGACTGGTGCGAGCACCGCGAAGGTCACGGGTTTAGGGTCGCCGGCATGCAAGCACTGGGTGGTGTCGTCATCGTCGTGGCCGTGTTCATCGTGCTGTTCCTGTTCAGCAGCATCAAGATCGTGCAGGAGTACGAGCGGGGCGTCATCTTCCGCCTCGGCCGCTCCCAGGGTGCGAAAGGCCCCGGCCTGTTCTTCGTGATCCCGATCGTCGACAAGATCGTGCGGGTCAACCTCCAGCAGATGGCCGTGCCCGTCCAGCCGCAGCAGGTGATCACGAAGGACAACGTCAGCATCGTTGTGGATGCGGTCGCGTACCTCCAGGTGAAGGACCCCACCGCATCGGTCATCAAGGTCAACAACTGGTTCGCCGCATCGCAGCTCGTCGCGCAGACCACGTTGCGTTCCATCAGCGGGCGACACGAGCTTGATCAGCTGCTGTCCGAACGCGATCGGATCAATGCGGAGCTACTCATCGCCCTCGACCAGCAGACCGAGCCGTGGGGCGTCCAGGTGGTGCGGGTCGAGATCCGCGACGTGCAGCTGCCCGAGTCGATGCAGCGGGCCATGGCCAAGCAGGCCGAAGCTGAGCGCGAGCGCAGAGCCAAGGTGATCGCCGCCGAGGGTGAGCTGCAGGCATCCCAGAAGCTGGCCGAGGCGGCCATCGTGATGGCGACCGCGCCGGGCGCCATGCACCTGCGCACACTGCAGACGCTGGCCGAGGTGGCGGTGGAGAAGAACTCGACGCTGGTCCTGCCCATCCCGACCGAGATCATGGACACGTTCCGGCTCGTGAACTCCCGCATGCAGCAGGCCGGCGCGGTCCTGCCCGAGCGGCAGACTCCGGACATCGCCGCTCCATCGCCGGCCGCCCCCGCCGAGCCATGAGCCCCGTGCGGTCCGATCTGGCTTTGCCAGTCGGATCCGAGCGATAGCGAGGAAGCACACGCGAGGTCAGGCCAAAGCGCAGCGGCGGCCCCCGCCGAGCCATGAGCTGAGCTGAGCTCGCGGTCAGCTCAACGCAGCCGCAGCCCCGGATAGGCGCCACTGTCCAACGGCGTGGGCCCGTCGAGGCCGATGCGCCACCACGCCGCGGCCGCCACCATCGCGGCATTGTCCGTGCACATATCGTTCGACGGCAGGAGCGCTCTTCTGCCGTCCTCGTCGCACACCCGCTGGATCTCGGCCCGCAGCAACCGGTTGGCCGCGACACCACCTCCGAGGCAGATTCCGGCCGCCCTGAACTCGACAGCCGCACGGCGCGCCTTGTGCACCAGCACATCGACCACAGCCGCCTGGAATGAAGCGGCCACATCGGCCGTCGACACATCGGGGTGCTTGCGGACGTAGTTCACCACCGACGTCTTGAGGCCGCTGAAGGAGAAGTCGTACCCGTCGCCCTTCATCGCGCGGGGGAACGCGATCGCCGTCGGATCCCCAGACGGGGCAAGGCGGTCGATGGCCGGACCGCCCGGGTAGCCGAGGCCGAGGAAGCGGGCGACCTTGTCGTAGGCCTCGCCTGCGGCGTCATCGATGGTGCCGCCGATGACCCGGTAGTCAGCTGGTGACTTCAATACGACGAGCAACGTGTGGCCGCCCGACACGAGCATGGTGACGAGGGGCAGCGGGAGGTCGGGCTCGTCGATGAACGGCGAGTAGAGGTGCGCCTCGAGATGGTTCACCCCATAGAACGGCACCGACCATGACGAGGCGAGTGCCTTGGCCGCGCTGACGCCGACGAGCAGCGCGCCGATGAGACCCGGCCCGATCGTGCACGCCACGACGTCGATGCCCCGACCGTCCTCGGCCAACCCCGCCTGGTGCAGCGCCTCACGGACGACCGGGTTCAGCCGCTGGACATGCGCGCGGCCGGCGATCTCGGGAACGACGCCGCCGTAAGGGACATGGAGGTCGATCTGGCTCGAGACGACCGAGGAGCGCACCTCGTGCCCGTCCACGACGACCGACGCCGCGGTCTCGTCGCAGGACGTCTCGATGCCGAGGACGACCGTCACGACGCGGTCTCCCGATCGGGCTCGCGCTCCAGCTGAATGGAGATCCCCGCAAGCCGTTGTGCGAAGGCTGCGGTGTCGACGTCGTGGACCCACATGATCAGCGCGTCCTCGTTGTTGCTGCGGTAGTAGCGCGGGCGCACCCCGGCCGGCGCGAAGCCGAACCACTGGTAGAGCCGCCTTGCCCCGAGGTTCGATACCCGGACCTCGAGCGTCATCGAGATCGCACCGCGGGCCACGGCGACGCGCGATGCCTGCAACAGGAGACGGGCCCCGATCCGGCGTCCTCGAAGCGACGGGTCGACGGCGATGTTGGCGATGTGTCCTTCCGCCATCTGCATCAGTAGGCCGCAGAAGCCGACCACCACGCCATCGACGGTTGCAACGTGGAACGATCGGATGGTCGTGTCGAGAAGCTCGTCCGTGAAGATGCCGATCGTCCACGGCTCGGGCGATGACACCTGCTCGATGGCGAGCACCGCATCGAGATGATCCGCGCGCAGAGGAACGATCTGAACCGGGCTCATCGTTTCACCCAGTTGATCTCCGCATCGGGCGCCCGCAGGTAGACGAGCTCGACCTCATCGGCCGACACCGCCGAACGCCGGCCGGCAAGGGCGAGGAGGGCCGCAACGGATGGCGACGCCGACGCAACGCATTGTAGATCGTGCATCGACGCGAACACGTCCGGATGGCGCGCCACGCCGTCGCCGACACCGAGCACCCGACCGCCGCCGCTGCGGATGCGCTCGGCCACCTCGGAGGGCGGGCCCGTCCACGGATCCCCACACGGAACAGCACCGGCCGACGACACGTCGAACAGCTGCGCGTAGACCTCCTTGCGCCGGGCATCGACGACGGCCGCGACCCGCCCCGCCCAGAGCCCTCCAACTGCGACCTCGTGCGCAAGGATCTCGAGGCTCGTGGCCGTGACGACCGGAACACCGAGCGCGAGGGCAAACGCCTTTGCTGCGGCCACCCCGACGCGCAGACCGGTGAACAGCCCGGGGCCGACGTCGACCGCGACCGCCGTGATGTCGGCGTGGGTGAGCTCGGTCCGCACGAGCAGTGCCTCGACGGCCGGCACGAGCGTCTCCGCATGGCGACGGCCACGCAACACCTCGATGCGCCCGATCAACCCCGCCTCGTCGCCCAGCCCGACGCCGACGGCATGCGTTGCGGTCTCGATCGCGAGGGTCAGCATGTCGGAACGATCGTCATGACCAGTGCCGGCCAGCGATCGGCCCATTCGCCGTCGGTCGCGGCCGTCACGTTGATCGCCCGCGCATCGTCGTCCACCCACTGGAGCTCGATCCGCAAGGGCGTCGCGCCCAATGCCGCCTCGACGACATCACCCCACTCGATGACCGCGATCGCGCCGTCATCGAGCAGCTCGAACAGACCGATGTCCTCGAGCGCATCCGGTCCGTCGAGACGGTACGCGTCGAGGTGGAGGAGAAGCTGACCGCCGTAGCGATGCTCCGTCATGATCGTGAACGTCGGGCTGGTGACCGCCTCCCGAACGCCGAGCGACGCAGCGAGAAGCTTGGTGAACGCCGTCTTCCCCGCACCAAGCTCGCCGACGAGAAGGACCACATCAGCGGGTCGGAGCAGTCCGCCCACCGCTTTCGCCAGCACCCCGGTATCGCCCAGCGATCGGCTCGCGAAGGTGAACGACGACGTTGCCACTCGTGCGGGAACCACACCCACAGACTCGCATAGGCATCGCCGCAATCCGTGCCGCGCAGACTGGACGCCAACGAGATGTCGGTGACCGGACGATGCAACGCCGGACACGTTCACCCGACCGTTACCCTGTGTTCGATGACTGCAGGGGTCGAATGACGGAAGCCGCGACGATGACCGACGCCGTCGTGGCCGTTCCTGCAACGACTGCTCCGCCAGCAGAAGTTGGACCGCTCGGCCTGTCGAATTCGACGTGGCTATGGATCCGCCGGGCGCTGATGGGGGCCTACGTCGTCGGCACGTATCTGCTGTTGAAGTCCAGCGGCAAGATCCCGATTGACCGCGAGATCATCGTCGGGTGGATCGCCGGTCTCGCGCTGCTTGCCACTGCCGGGCGACGTCGGCGCGAGGCACTCGTCACGCTGGCCAGCTGGGCGCCATTCCTCCTCGCCCTCTTCCTCTACGACTTCGCCCGCGCCGTCGGACACTGGCTGCACACTCCGGTCGCGGTGACACCTCAGATCGCCGTGGACCGCTTCCTTGGGGGCGGCAGGCTGTGGACCGAACGCCTGCAGGGGTGGCTGATCGACAAGGACGTCGGCCTCGGCAGGCTCCCGATGAAACAAGTTGAGGATCGCCTCCGAAACGACCGCTCCACCATCCACTGGTACGACGTCGGCGTCAGTGTCATCTACCAGTCGCATTTCATCGTCCCCTACGTCGCTGCCGGCGTGCTGTGGAAGAAGGGCCAGCGGCTGTGGCGCTGGTACGCCGCAACGTTCGTGTTCGTCACCTTTGCGTCGTGCGTGATCTATGCCCTGTACGCCACAGCACCACCCTGGTGGGCGGCACGTCTGGGCCTGATCGACGAGTTCCCGCGGGTGATCGCCGGTCGGGGCTGGAGCCGGGTCGGCCTGCGCTTCGCCAGCCGCCTCATCGAAAAGGGCCAGAACACGGTCAACACGTTTGCCGCGATCCCGTCGCTGCACAGCGCTGAGGCGCTCATGGTGACCGTCTTCCTCTGGCGCTTCACGTGGAAGTGGCTGCGGCCGCTACTCGCGGTGTTCCCGCTGGCGATGGCGTTCACGCTGGTCTATTCGGGCGAGCACTACCTCATCGACGTGTTCGTCGGCTGGGGCATGGTCGGCATCAGCCTCGCCCTGGGCGCGTATCTCCGTCGCCGGTACGGCTGGAAGAGCCCCTGGAAGGACGGCCCGAAGTTCAGCGCCGGGCCGGCCGCTTCGGCTGTCGGGGACGGCACGCAGCGGCAAACATGAGCATCTCGCCACTGACCTCAGCCCGGCGTTCGAGCATGAGCAGGTGGCCGGCTCCGTCCAGCTCATCGAGCCGGCCTCCGGGCACCAGTTCGGCGATGAGGCGCGATTGACGGACAGGGGTCACGAGATCGCTCGTGCCCACCATCACCAGCACCGGCAGCTCGAGCGAGCGCAGCACCTTTCGCTCGTCGTGGTCAAGAAGCGCGAGTGTCGAACGGGCCACTGCGGTAGGCGACGTGCCGGCCAGCATCGTGCGGATCTGCTCCACCCACAGCGGAGAAGGCGACTTGCCGAAGCCGAGCCGGAGCATCACGTAGCCGAGGTCGCCCGGGACACCCTGATAGGCCTTCGCCGCCAGTTCGGGACTCTTCTCGGCGAACAGCCGGCCGAGGCGGAAGGGCGACGAAGCCGGCCCGCTGGCAACGTCCGACGCCGCGGTGGACATGAACACGATGCCGTTCACCCGGCGGTAGAGGACGTCGGCATGGCGGCGACAGAAGTTCATGACAGCCATCCCGCCCATCGAGTGCCCGACCAGGATCGCGCCCATCAGATCGAGGTCGCGCAGCACCGTGGCGATGTCGTCGGCCAACTGGTCGACCCCATAGCCCTCTCGGCCCGGAGACGACTTCCCGTGGCCGCGCAGGTCGACGGCGATCACCCGATGGTGTTCGGCCAGGTCCGTCAGCTGGTGATTCCAGACAACGGACGACAGGGTGACGCCGTGCAGCAGCACGATGGGCGGCGCACCCGCGTCGCCTACTTCGACAACGTGAATGCGCCCACCGTCGTGGCTGGCCAGCGTCCGATGCCTGGCGCCGACGGGCTCGGCCAGGTCGACGGCGGCGTCGGCTGCGAGATCGGGCGACACGCCGTGACGGCGGCGATCGGCCCAGGCCAGAACCTTCGCGCCGGAGTACCCCACGCTCATCACGCCTGCGGCCACACCCGCTACCAGTCCTGCCTGTTTGCGACTCACAGCTCCCTCTCCGGCCGGGGCGGTTCGAGCCCGGCGTGCAGCGACGCCTGGCCCGACGCTCGGTGGCGTTCGATCCCGGTGTCCGTTGTCCCGCGGGTGTATCGGCGCGGAACCCTTCCAGATATACCGCATGTGACTTCGTATGCGATCGTGTCCAGGCACAATGCCCAGTCCCAGGCCGAGACGAACGCGTCACCCTGCGCTCCGAGGAGGACCACCGGATCGCCGATCCGCAGCACCTCATGGTCGGCTCCGGCGGTTGGGGGTGGACCGCAGTCGACGAGCACCTGGTCCATCGTGACGCGACCTGCGATCGGACGACGGCGACCGCCGACCAGCACCTCGCCGCCGACCGACGACAGTCGCCGGGGAACGCCGTCGGCGTACCCCACGGGCACGGTCGCGATCACGGACTCCCGATCCAGCTGGTAGCGCAGCCCATAGGACAGCCGTTCGCCCGCCGGAAGCACCTTCAGGTGACTGATCTCGCTGACCAGGCGCAGGGCCGGGACGAGCGGCACGCCAAAGTCGACGGACCGGCAGCCCGAGTCCGGATCCTGGCCGTAGATGGCGATGCCGCAGCGGACCATGTCGTAGCGGGACGACGGGTGCGCCAGCGCGCCGGCCGAGTTGGCGGCGTGGACGATCCCGGGATCGTGCCCCGCCGATCGCAGCTCGGACAGCACCTCGTCAAACCTGCGGAGCTGGCCCATCGTGTAGGGATCGGAGGGCGCATCGGCCACTGCCAGATGGGTGAACGTACCGGTGTGGCGGAGCTGCGGACGGGCCGTGATGGCGGCAACCAGACCACGTACTTCGTCGGGTTGCGCTCCGACCCGGTGCATGCCGGTGTCGACCTTCACGTGCACATCGATCGCGCCGCCGGCCGCCGATGCCGCCGTGGCGAGGTGCTCGACCTTCTCGTACGAGTAGACGGTCGCCGTGAGCCGGTGCCCAACGAGGTCGCCTCCCGATCCGAACGGCGGCTCCGAGAGCACGAGGATCGGCGCGTCGAAGCCGGCGAGCCGCAGCTCGACCCCCTCCTCGACGAGCGCGACGGCGAGCCAGGTCGCACCACCGGCGATTGCGGCCCGTGCCGACTCGACGGCGCCGTGCCCGTAGCCATCGGCTTTGACCACCGCGCACAGCACCGAGGGCGCAACGTGGTCGACAAGGCGGCGCACGTTGGTCGTGATCGCATCGAGATCGATCTCGGCGCGCGTCGGCCGCCATGTTGGATGCCGGACCGTCATCGGCCCTTGGGGCCGAGCCCCCACCAGACGGGAATGAGGTCCGCGATGTCGCCGGCGATCAGACCGTGTGCCGGCCCGAGACGTGCTGCCGCGCCATGGACGTGCGCGCCGCAGACCGCCGCCTCGAAGCACGAGAGCCCCTGTGCAAGAAGTGCACTTATGATACCGCTCAGTACATCGCCTGAACCGGCCGTGGCCAATCGCCGATCGCCTGCGACGACCAGTTCGACCCGACCGCTCGGATCGGCGATCACCGTCGTGGGCCCCTTCAGCAGCACAACCGCACCCGTCTCGTCAGCCACCCGGCGGCAGGCGACCACACGGTCGTAGCCGGGAGGACGGCCGGTGATCCGCTCGAACTCACCGTCGTGCGGGGTCAAGACCGTGGATCCGCTGCGCCTTCCGGAAAGTGCATCGCGGGCCGCTTCGAGCGAGGGTTCGAGGGCGTGGATCGCCCCCGGGCGCGAGCCGGCCGCAGTGAGCGAGCGGGGCATCCCACTTCGGCGGGCCGCCGCGTCGATGACGGCCCGACGACCGGCAGACAGCCCGGGATCAGCAGCCGGGTCGGCCGGCGGCGCGTAGCGCTCGGGACCGCCACCATCGGGCGCCAGCGCCGCGAGCCCGTCGCCGTCGAGCACGATCGGAACGGTGGCGTGCGCCAGCAACTGGGACACCGCAACCATCGCCGACCGGCTGCGGCCGAGGCCCGGGCCGAGCACGACGGCCTTCACCCGGTCGAGTTGGGCAAGTGCACTGCCGGCCCAGTGTTCCGCCGGTAAGGCCACACCGACGGCTTCCGTGCCCGAGACGACGTCGCCGGGGACGCCGATACGGACCATCCCCGCACCTGCGCGCATGGCCGCGTGGGCAGCGAGACGCGGTGCTCCGGTCATGCCCGCGGAGCCACCGAACACGGCGACTGCACTGGCCCATTTGTGTGCGTCCCGTCCACGAAGGGGCAGCCTCGATCGGACGCGTTCGTCGTCGACGACATGGACCGCGATGTCCGTGACGGCCAGACCGATGTCGACGACTTCAACCGCGCCGGCGTACTCGGGTCCGTCACCGAACAGCAGGCCGGGCTTCCACGCGACGAACGTGACCGTGCGCTCCGCGTGGAGCACGCGTGAACCCGGGCGTACGAGACCGGACAGCGCGTCGAGGCCGGACGGCACATCGACGGCCAGCACCCTCGATCCGTCCGCCTCGGGTGCGACGTACATGCCCCCGAATCCGGTGCCGAGCACTGCGTCGATCACGAGGTCGCACGGTTCGATGCGTGGGGGCGCCGGGTTGCGGCGATCGATGTCGATGACGCGGACGTGCACGCCGCGACCGCGGAGGTGCCGGGCGGCGACGCGACCATCGGCGCCGTTGTTGCCGGAACCGGCCAGCACGGTCACACGGCGTCCGTAGGCGCCGCCGAGCATGGACAGAGCGGCGCGCGCAACCGCTGCGCCGGCCCGCTCGACGAGTTCGTCGAGGCGATCGGCTGCGCCGGCGTCGAACGCGCGCATCTCCTCGGGTGTGACGACGGCCTTCACAAGCGCCGCTCGGCGATCACCATGGCGATCGCACTGATCGCGGTGTGCGTGAGCGTGACGTGCCAGGTATCGATCCCGCGAGCATCGGCATGCTCGAGGGCCGGACCACGGACGAGCAACGACGGCGCACCGCTCTCCGCCACTTCCACCTCCACGTCATGGAAGCCGAATGCGCCGAGGCCGAGGCCCATCGCCTTCATCACCGCTTCCTTCGCCGCGAAGCGCACGGCGTACCGCTCGGTCGGATCGTGCTGCTTCTCGGCGTACTCACGCTCGCCGTCGGTGAAGGTGCGCGTCCGGAACGTCGGCGTCCGCCGGAGCACCTCGCGCATGCGTTCGACATCTACGGCGTCGATGCCGATCCCAACAATCACCCGAACGTTGTAGCAGGGCTGCGGCTCGGGCCCGGTTCTCCGGGTGCCGCGCCCCGATCCGCAGGCGCGGCCGGGCGGGGTGGCTGCGGGCTATTCGACGGTGACCGTCTTCGCCAGGTTCCTCGGCTTGTCGACGTCGAATCCCTTCGCCTTGGCCAACGCGTAGGCGAAGATCTGCAGTGGCACGATGTTCACGGCGGGCGTGAACAGCTCGGCATTGGCCGGCAGCTCGGGCACGGGCAGCACGTAGTCGGCCTGCGCCGCCGTCTCCT
>JAYUDQ010000463.1:0-11617 GCA_043739745.1 Acidimicrobiia bacterium
GCACGTCATGGGTGACGAGGACCGCGGCGAACCCACGGTCGGCACGCACCGCTTCGAGCTCGTCCTGGAGGAGCCCTTTGGTGACGGTGTCGAGCGCGCCGAACGGTTCGTCGAGGAGCAGGAAGTCGGGATCACTGGCCAGTGAGCGGGCGATGGCGACACGCTGGCGCATTCCGCCGGACAGCTCGTGCGGGCGCTTGTCGGCCCAGCCCGCAAGGTGCACCTGGGCCAGCAGCTCACGGGCCCGCTCCTGGCGCTCACGCCGCTTCACGCCCCGAAGACGCAATGCCAGCTCGATGTTCCCCGCCGCCGTCAGCCAGGGGAACAGCGCCGCCTCCTGAAACATGAGTGAGCGACGCTGCGCAGCGACCTCCACGGTGCCGACGGTCGGCGCGTCGAGGCCGGCCAGCAAGTTCAAGACGGTCGACTTGCCGCAGCCCGAGGCCCCGACGATGGCGACGAACTCCCCTCGTCGGACGGCGAGGGTGATGTCGGCGACGGCGACGGTCGCAGCCGAGCCGGAGCCGAAGGTCTTGCCGACCGAAGTGAGCATGGCGATGGCCGGGGCCGCCGGTGACGGGGCGGCGATGTGGGGGTACATCGGGTGACGAGTTGCGAGGTCGGTGGCCTCAGTCCGGAGGCCGGTCCGGGTCCCATACTGGGTCTGGATGTCGGTCTCGTCGTCGAGCAGGTTCAAAGCCATCGTGGTCACCTGGTTGGTTCGGGCGCAGAGCAAGCCGCCGTCGGGAGGAAAGTCGACAATTCCTATCGGATTTATAGGGTAATGGCAAATCCCCAGCCCACGGACCTGCGCGACGCCCGGAACCGCAGGTGCGCGACGATCTCGCCGTGCACGTTTCCGCCAAGGCCGAATACGCCGTCCGCGCCTGCGTGATCCTCGCCCGACTGCCCCCCGGCCGGGCCATGTCGGCCGAGGCCGTCGCCATGCGAGCCGATCTGCCCGGCAAGTTCCTCGAGGCCATCCTCACCGAACTGCGCGTGGCCGGCCTTGTTGCCACGCAGCGGGGTCCATCCGGCGGCTGCCGTCTCGCCCGGCCGCCCGATCAGATATCCGTGGCCGAGATCTTCCGGGTCGTCGAAGGGCCGTTGGCCCACGTCCGCGGCGAGCGGCCGGAGTCCATCGACTACCCCGACGACGGCCAGGCCGGGGGCGGGCGCGTGCTCACCGAGCTGTGGATCGCCGGGCGCGCTGCGATCCGCTCCGTGTTCGAGACCACCACCTTGGCAGACCTCGCCGAGGGCGAGTTGCCACCCTCGGTTCGGGGCTACCTCGATGCACCCGACGCGTGGCAGTCGCACTGAAATTGCCCACTGGTGCCTGAAGGCCGCTGTAGCGTACGTCTGCCGCCACGACCAGTGCGGGAGAGCCCAGAAGTGCGTCGTCGATCTCGGCGGGGCACCCACAGGCGCCGAAGGAGCAACCTCCCCGGAAACTCTCAGGCCCAAGTACCGCCTGGTCAGGCAACGCTGGAGAGCAGTAGCACCCGCAAGGGTGGGACTCACCGAAGGTGGAAATCCGTCCGGAGGCTCGTGCGGGTGAATCTCTCAGGTGCCAGGACAGCGGGGGAACGTGTTCGTTCGCGTCCCTCCCACACCCTGGAGTGCCATGACTTCCCCCGTCGCCCCTGCTTCCACCCCTTCCGGGCCCGCGGATCGCTTCGCCGACCGCCACATCGGGCCCTCCGGCGACGAGGCCGCGAAGATGCTCGCCACCCTCGGCCTCGCATCCATCGAGGACCTCCTCGACCAGACGATCCCCGCCGGCATCCGCAGCACCGGCGGGCTGGCACTGCCGGCCGCATTGTCCGAGGTCGACGCGATCGCCCGGCTGCGGGCCATCGCCGGTCGCAACATCGTCCGCCGCTCGATGATCGGGCAGGGCTACTACGCCACGGTCACGCCGCCGGTGGTGCTGCGCAACGTGCTGGAAAGCCCCGCCTGGTACACCGCATACACGCCGTATCAGCCCGAGATCAGCCAAGGCCGACTCGAGGCGCTGCTGAACTTCCAGACGATGGTCGCCGACCTCACCGGCATGGATCTCGCAAGCGCGTCGCTGCTCGACGAGGCCACCGCCGCGGCCGAGGCCGTCACCCTCGCCAGGCGGCAGAGCAACTCGAAGAGCAACCGCTTCCTGGTCGACGCCGACTGTCATCCGCAGGTCATCGACGTGGTCCGCACCCGCGCCGAACCACTCGGCCTGGCGATCATCGTGTGCCCGGCCTCCGAGGCCGCAACCACGGCGTCAGCTGAGGGCGGCGTGTTCGGCGCGCTGCTC
Organism: Acidimicrobiia bacterium; assembly: GCA_043739745.1. GTDB lineage: Bacteria > Actinomycetota > Acidimicrobiia > Acidimicrobiales > JANYDT01 > JAYUDQ01. The sequence continues at coordinate 2,300 of JAYUDQ010000463.1, forward strand.
GCGTGGCCGGGTTCGAGCGGTGCGATCGAGGACCACTCTGCGGCGATCGAGGCCGTGCATGCAGTCGGCGGGCTCGTCGCCGTTGCCACTGATCTCCTGGCATGCGTGCTGCTCGAACCGCCGGGTTCGCGGGGGGCCGACATCGTGGTCGGATCCGCCCAACGCTTCGGTGTCCCTCTCGGCTTCGGCGGTCCGCATGCCGGGTTCATGGCCATCCGCGACACGCACAAGCGTGCGCTGCCGGGGCGACTCGTCGGGGTCAGCGTGGACGTACAGGGCCGCACTGCGCTGCGCCTGGCGCTGCAGACCCGCGAGCAGCACATCCGCCGAGAGAAAGCGACGAGCAACATCTGCACTGCGCAGGTGCTGCTGGCCGTGATGTCAGGGATGTACGCGTGTTGGCACGGCCCCGACGGGCTACGGCGCATCGCGAGTGGCGTGCATACTCGGACCTCGCAGCTCGCGGCCGCAGTCCTGGCCACCCCGGGCCTCTCGTTGGTGAACCAGTCATGGTTCGACACGCTCACGATCTCCACCCCGGGCCGGGCCGACTCGGTCGTGGCCGCCGCCGAGGAGCAGGGCGTGAACATCCGCCGTGTGAGCGCCGATCTGGTCGGGGTGAGCTGCGACGAGGCGACCACCGATGCCGACGTCGATGCAGTACTACGCGCGCTTGGTATTTCTACACCCGTCGCTTCTGAGCTCGACGGACTCCCACACTCCCTACGCCGCACCGGCGAGATCCTTGTTCACCCGGTCTTCCGCCGCTACCACTCCGAGACGGAGATGCTGCGCTATCTGCGACGCCTCGCCGACAAGGATCTCGCCCTCGACCGCACGATGATCCCGCTCGGCAGCTGCACGATGAAGCTGAACGCGACCACGGAGATGATCCCCGTCACATGGCCGGAGTTCTCGGACATGCACCCCTTCGCCCCGGTCTCGCAGACCGCCGGGTACCGGGAGCTGCTGGCCGAGCTCGAGGCGATGCTCGTCGAGATCACCGGCTACGACGCCGTATCACTACAGCCGAATGCCGGCTCGCAGGGCGAGTTCGCCGGCCTGCTGGCGATCCGTGCATATCACCGGTCGCGCGGTGAACACGGTCGCAACCTCTGTCTCATCCCCTCGTCCGCACACGGCACGAACGCTGCGAGTGCGGTGATGGCGGGCATGCAGGTCGTGGTGGTTGCGTGCGATGACGCGGGCAACGTCGATGTCGACGACCTGCGGGAGAAGATCAGCGCGCATAGTCCTTCGCTAAGCGCGCTGATGATCACCTACCCATCGACCCACGGCGTGTTCGAGGAGGAGATCACCGAGATCTGTTCGATGGTGCACGATGCAGGCGGCCAGGTGTACCTGGATGGCGCGAACTTCAATGCTCTTGTGGGTGTCGCGAAGCCAGGGAAGTTCGGGGCCGATGTGAGCCACCTCAATCTGCACAAGACGTTCTGCATCCCACACGGGGGTGGCGGCCCGGGCGTCGGGCCGGTATGCGTCCGCACTCACCTTGCGCCGTTCCTGCCCGGTCATCGCAACATCGGCGGCACCTCGTCGGTATCCGGCTCGGCCGACCACCAAATCGTAGGCGCGCTTACTTCTGCGCCATATGGATCTGCGGGCATCCTTCCGATCCCGTGGGCCTACGTCGCCATGATGGGCCCCGACGGTCTCCGATCAGCCACCGCGTACGCCATCTTGGGTGCGAACTACATCGCCCAGCGCCTCGGCGCGCATTACCCCATCCTCTACACGGGCGTGCGCGGCCGGGTCGCGCACGAGTGCATCCTCGATCTTCGCCCGATAGCGGCATCGACAGGCGTGTCGGTCGACGACGTGGCCAAGCGGCTCATCGACTACGGCTTCCATGCACCGACGATGTCCTTCCCCGTTCCGGGCACGCTGATGGTCGAGCCGACCGAGTCCGAAGGCCTCGAAGAGCTCGACCGCTTCTGCGAGGCCATGATTGCCATCAGGGGCGAGATCGACCGCGTCGCCGCCGGCGACTGGCCGGCCGACGACAACCCGCTGCACAACGCACCCCACCCGGCCGAGGAGATCGCCAAGGACGACTGGACGCATCCGTACGGCCGGGAACTGGCCGCCTATCCGCTCCGCACGCTACGGGCGAACAAGTATTGGCCGCCCGTCAGCCGGATCGACGGTGCCTATGGCGACCGCAACGTGATGTGCTCGTGCCCGCCGCTCGACGCCTACGCCTGAGTTGCGCGGAGTTGACGGCTGCTGAACGCCGAACGTTGTCGTCCAATGCCGCTCTGACCGGCTTTCGACCACAAAGTTGGCGTGGTGGCCGACCTGCCAACGCCGGCGCAGCGTCTCAGCTCGCTGGAGCGGTCGCCGATCCACGCGGTACGCCGATCCGCGACTCCAGCGAACCGTCTGCGCGCATACGTTCGCTGCGGGGCAACAGGTCCGAGAACACCGCGAGCACGAGCCCCATCGCCGCGCCGATGAACAGCACGCCCGATACCGACCAGTGGTCCATGGCCCACCCGCCCCAGTACCCACCGAGCGGAACCGTGCCGCCGAAGGACATCATCCAGAGCGACATGATCGGTGCCCGGTCGCGGTCGCCGATGTGCTGCTGGACGACCGTGAGGATGCTCGTCGTCGTCCCGAAGTAGAAGAACCCCAGTACGAAGATGGCGACGAAGGCCGGGGCCGGCGAACGTACGAGGGCGAACGCCGCCAGCGCCAGCCCGAAGCCGAACAGCAACCACCGCGTCGACCTGCGCTTGTCGATGCTTGACAGCACGGTCCCCTGCGCGAGCGAGCCGAGCATGGCGCCGAAGCCGAACGTTCCGAACAGCGCGCTGTAGGTGCCGGCCCGTGACGCGATGCCGAGGTTGCGCTCGGCGATGGTCGGCATCTGCGAGATGAACGGCAGCGAGACGAGCGACATGCCCATCATGAGCAGCAGGCACCGACCGACGACCGGGTTGCGGCGGGCCTCCGTGAAGCCGCTGAGGAGCTGCTTGAGCCCGCGAGTGTCACCCGGGGCGCGTGCCACGGTCTTGCGGATCGACACCGAAGCCACCGCAGCGATGGCGAAGAGGAACGTCAGCGCATTGATCACGAAGATCGTGGCGATGCCATGCGCGGTGTCAGCCCGTACACCGATCGGGCGCAGGACCAGCAGCAGGATCGGCCCGATGACTCTCGACCCGTTGAGCGCAGTCGAGTTCAACGAGATGACACCGGGCATGTCGGCTCGGTCGACAAGTTCGGGAAGGACGGCCTGGAACGACGGCTGGCTGAGCGCGTTGGCGACGCCGGAACCGAACACGCAAAGCACGAGGCCGAGCTTCGTCGGATGGTGGATCGCGAGAAAGGCAAGGACCAGTGCGGAAACCAGCTGCGCGCTCTGCGCGCTGATGATCAGGATGCGGCGGGGCAGACGGTTGGCAAGGAAGCCGCCGACAACGGCCAATACCAACTGCGGACCCAACTGGGCCAATCCGACGAGCGCCACGAACGTCGCCGAACCGCGAGGGTTGGCGGCACTCTTCGAGAGGGCGAGCGCGTAGGGCCCGACGGCAACGTTCTGCATCCACGTACCGATGTTCGATGCGAACGAGCCGGCCCACAGAGTGCGGAAGGACCGGTTGCGCAGTGCCGAACGAATGGTTCCCGGCGCCGGCATGCTGTCGCCCTTTGGCGCCGCGGCGGCGGCGGCGGATCGGCGCAATGGCATCGACCCGATGATCGCAGAGTCCGCTTCGCTGACCAACCCACAGCCAACCGATGTGACAGGAGTCCTGTGCATGGCCATCGGTCGGGCGGCGGCCCCACCGATGCGAGAATGACCAGCGAATGGAAACCGTCGCTTCTACACAACTGCGGATCGGTCCGCTCACCGTTGACCCGCCCGTCGTGCTCGCGCCGATGGCCGGGGTCACGAACTCGCCGTTCCGAACGCTCTGCCGCCGCTATGGGCCCGGCATCTACGTGTGCGAGATGGTTATGGCGAGGGCGATCGTCGAGGGCAGCCGTCGCACGATGCGCATGATCGACTTCGCGCCGGACGAGACGCCGCGCAGCATCCAGCTCTACGGCACCGAGCCCAAGTCCTTGGGCGAGGCGGTGCGCATCCTCGTCGGCCAGGGCCGTGTCGACCATGTCGACATGAACTTCGGATGCCCGGCCCCCAAGGTCACGAAGAACGGTGGTGGTGCCGCGGTCCCGCTGAAGCGCAACCTCTTCCGCTCGATCGTGCGGGCCGCGGTGAAGGCGGCGGACGAGGAGTCGGGCGGGCGCGTTCCGGTCACATTGAAGTTCCGCAAAGGGCTGAACGACGAACTGCTGACGTTCCTCGATGCAGGGCGCATCGGTGAGGAGGAGGGCGCGGCCGCCGTCGCGCTGCACGCCCGCACTGCGTTCCAGCTCTACTCGGGCAGCGCCGACTGGAACGCGATCGGCGAGCTGAAGCAGCACGTCACCTCCATTCCCGTGCTCGGCAACGGCGACATCTGGGAGGCCACCGACGCGCTGGCGATGATGGCGGCGACCGGCTGCGACGGCGTCGTCGTCGGGCGTGGCTGCCTCGGCAAACCGTGGCTCTTCGGCGACCTGGCCGACACCTTCGCCGGCAAGGAGCCTGCACCCCCTCCCCGGCTCGGACAGGTCATGGCGATCATGCGCGAGCATGCCCAGCTCCTCGATGGCTGGTTCGACGCCGACCGCGGCATCCGCGACTTCCGCAAGCACGCGGGTTGGTATCTCACCGGCTACCCCGTCGGCCCCGCCATCCGACGAAGCCTCGGCATGGTGTCGTCGCTCCCCGAGCTCGACGACCTTCTGGCCACACTCGACCCCACCCTCGAACTGGTGCCCGGCGGGCAGCGATTCGCACGTGGACATACGAATGGTCCACGGCCTGTGCATCTGCCGCACGGCTACCTCGACCAGCTCGACGACGCCACGCCGCCGTCGGCCGATGCCGAGTCGATGGCCTCCGGTGGCTGATTCCCCCCGAGCCGCGTCCGAACGCCGGGCCGCCGAGTGGCGCACCGCCGAGACACAATCCCCCGACCTCGTGCTCGCTTCGGGCTCACCCCGACGCCGCGAGCTGCTCCAGAACCTCGGCCTTGTGATCGAGGTCCGGCCGGCCGACATCGACGAGACGCCACTCCCCGGCGAGGATCCTGTCGCCTACGTCATGCGGCTCGCACGTGAAAAATCTGCGCGCGTACCGTTCTTTGCCTCGGGTCTGCCTGTCCTGGCTGCGGATACGACTGTCGACCTTGATGGTCTGATCCTCGCGAAGCCCGACGACAGCGAGCATGCGGCCGCCATGTTGCGTTCGCTCAGCGGCCGCGTCCACACCGTCCACACCGGTGTTGCCGTCGCGCACGGCGACGACAGCGTCGTGATCGCGGTCACCACCGAGGTCGAGTTCGCGGTGCTGACCTCCGGCCAGATCGACTGGTACGTGGGAACCGGTGAACCGCGTGACAAGGCCGGCGCCTACGCGATCCAGGGAGCCGGCGGGGCGTTCGTGAGGGCCATCCGGGGCAGCGTGTCGAACGTGATCGGACTGCCCCTGGCCGAGACGCTCGAGCTGCTCGCCCAGGCCGGCGTCACGCTGCACTGAGTTCCGCGGCTCCGCGGGGGTCTCCGCCGCAAGCGCCCGCTTTGGCCGCTTGCGTCGCGCTTCGTCGCTGTCGCTCCTACTGACGTCTCACCGACACGGGCGTCCGCGCACCTCGACACGGGCGTCCGCGCACCTCGGCCCGGAAACGTCTGCGTTGACGGCGTTTGGACTCGAGATGCGCGGACCGTAGCGTTGAGGAGTGGTCGGTGGCTGACGCTGCGGGAACTCTGCGCGCCTACCGTTCCATCATCCGCCGACGGGTTCGGTCGCAGGCCGAGTACCGATCGTCGTTCGCCTTCGAGCTGTTCGGCTCGGCGTTCGTCGGCGTCGTCGAGTTCGCCGAGATGTACGCCATCTTCGACCGCACAAAGGCCATCGCCGGCTTCGGATACGACAACATCCTGCTCCTGTTCGGGTTCGCCACCTTCGCGTTCTCGCTCGCCGACCTCTGTATAGGCCACATCGAGAGCCTGTCCACGTACGTGCGTGTGGACACGTTCGAGACCTGCCTGCTCCACCCGTCTCCACCGTCGGTCAGCTCGCGACGAGCGACTTCTCGCTGCGCCGCTTCGGACGAGCCCCGGACTAGGCGTGCTCGGCTACGGCCTGCATGTGCGCAGCCGGCTACTGGTGGTTGACCGCCGCTCGACGACGTCTTTCGCACATCACTGCGGCTGATCGAAGCCGATGGCCTGCGGCAGCACCTCGCGTTCCTGGGCGATGAGGTCAGCGCCGCGGAGGTGGTGGCCGCGGTGTCGGCCCGTGCCGCGATCCGTGACCTCACGATGCGGGAGCCGGACATCAACGAGGTGGTGCGGGCGCTGTACGAGTCGCGGTAACTCGCCCGAGTGCAACGTGCGGTTCCCCGTAGGATCGTCGGTCGGTCGAGAAAGGAACCGACGAATGTCTGTACCGATCTCTAGAAGATGCCCACGACAATGACGTCCCCCTGGACGGTAGGAAGGTCCACCTTGTTGGCAGTCATGATCGTCTTGCGGTCAGCGACCACGACCGACACCAAGACGTTCGGTATCGAGGGATCTTCAAACGCGCACGGATCGCCCGAATCGCAGCGCTGGTCTTCCCGGATGGCAATGAGTCCAGTCGAACCGAGTCGCGCTTTGAACGCAGCGACGCCGTCTCCCGCAGCGGTCTCATAGTACGAATACCGAAACGGTTTGTCCCCGCTGACGCTATCCTTCCCGCCTACATGGTGAAGGATCAGCCGACCCAACTTCGCTGAAGTGACTTTGCCCTCAACGGTCTTCAGTCTGGATTGACGAGCGCTGGTAGGGGGACCGTCCGCGCAGCTGCTGAGCCCGGCGAGCACGAGTACTGTCGCCGAGAGTGCACTCCCGCTGCTCCGCCGTTTCCCCGTTCCTGAGCCCAAGCTCACGTGAACATCATGCACGGGCTGGGAGCCACTTCGTGAGGGGAACGAGCTTCGTCGATCGGCGACGCATTCGACGGACTTGGGGCGTTTCTCCATATCAACTAGCTGGTTCGGGCACTCGACGGATCGCGTTGATCGGTGCGCTTGGCGGCGCCTGTGTCGGCTGCCTGGCATCGCCAAACGCTACTCCTGCAGGAACGCCACGATCGTCGGCCACGCAGCCGGGTCCTGGATCATGAACATGTGGCCGCCGTCGCAGAACGCGAGGCGGGCGCCGGGGATGCGACCGGCCAGGCGCTCCATGTTCTCCGGGGGTGCCTGTTGATCGAACCGGCCGCCGATGCAGAGCGTCGGCGCAGTGATCGTGGGCAGACGCTCCCACGTGTCGTGATCGAACCGGGCTTCGAGCTGCAATCGCGATCCACGTGCGGCCTCACCCGTCGGCTGCGGACGGCTCTGGAGGTAGCCGAGTATCCCTTGAAAGCCAGGGGCGACGGTCGGCGGCGTCGTGGTCCAGTCGTTGCGTGAATCGATCTTGGGAAGCCATGCGCGCAGACGATCGTCACCAGTCAAGCCGTCGAGCGCAAGTAGGTCCCACGACGAACCGCCCTCACCGCCTGACGACGTACACGCCAGCACGAGGCGGTCCACCCGATCGGGATGGCGCAGCACGAACTCCTGCGCGACCATCCCGCCGAACGACGTACCGACCACGTGGCAGCGGTCGACGCCAAGCCCGTCAAGCAGCGTCGCGGCATCGTCGGCATAGCCCGCCATCGTGTACGGCCCATCGGGAATGGTGGTCTGCCCGAGGCCGCGCTGGTCGTACATGACGGTGTCGAAGGCGCGCTCCAGCGGGCCTTTGCCGCGAGTCGGGTTCTGGCGCAGGTCGCCGCCCGACCCGCTGATCGACAGCACGGTCGGGCCCGAACCATGGCGCTCGTAGTAGATGTCGATGTCACGACAGCGAAGCGTTGGCATCATGCGCCCGCTCAGAAGATGATCACGCTGCGGGCCACCGCGCCGGCCTTCATCGCCGCGAACCCGCTGTTGATGTCGTCCAGACCGATACGTGCGCTTACTAGTTCGTCGAGCTTCAGCCGGCCCTGCATGTAGAGGTCGATGTAGCGCGGCATGTCGACGCGGAACCGGTTCGATCCCATGTTGGAGCCCTGGATCTTCTTCTCCGCCAGCAGTTCGACGCCGTGCAGCTCGATCTTGGTGCCCATCGGGATCATGCCGATGACCGTCGCCGTGCCACCGGCCCGCAGCATCGAGAACGACTGTTCAGCCGCGGTCTTGTTCCCGATGGCCTCGAAGCTGTACTCGACGCCGCCCTTCGTCAGCTCCTTCACGGCCGCCACCACGTCCACCTTGGAGCCGTCGATCACGTCGGTCGCGCCGAAGTCCTGGGCCATCTCGAGCTTGGCCGGGTTCAAGTCGATGGCAATGATGCGACCTGCGCCGGCGATGCGCGCACCCTGCACGCAGTTGAGGCCGATGCCGCCACAGCCGATCACGGCGACTATCGAACCGGCCTCGATCGCGGCCGTGCGGAACACTGCGCCGAGCCCGGTCGTCACCCCGCAGCCGATGAGCGCGGCGCGGTCGAGGGGCATGTCCTTGTCGATCTTCACGACTGCGTGCTCGTGGATCAGCAGCTGTTCGGCGAAGCTCGACAAGCGCATGAACTGGTGGACGTGCTCGCCGTTGCAGGTGATGCGCGACGCCTCGCCGGCGGGTCGCTCGATGGCGGCGCGGTTGTTGCACAGGGCCAGCCGACCGGTGAGGCAATACTCGCAACCGCCGCAATACGCCGACAGGCAGGTGATGACGTGGTCGCCCGGCTGCACGTAGGTGACACCTTCACCGACCGCCTCGACAACGCCGGCGGACTCGTGGCCGAGCACCGCAGGCAGCGGGTGTGGGTAGAGCGCGTCCATGAAGTGGAGGTCGGAGTGGCAAAGCCCGGCCGCAGCGGTGCGGATCAGCACCTCGCCGGCCCGTGGCTTGTCCAGTTGCACGTCCATGATGTGCAACTCACTCGGCATCGATTCCAGAACGGCAGCGCGCATGTCCGGGTTCCCCTCACGGTCGGCGGCGCGCCCGACTGGCATCGCCCGAGCCCTTCCTAGTGCGCCGGACCTCCCGATCGCCAGTGGACGTGTCCCCGCGTCACCTCGGTAGGGTGCGCCCATGAGAGCTGCCGTCTACGACTCTGCTGTCCCCGCGTCACGTCGGTAGGGTGCGCCCATGAGCGCTGCCGTCTACGACTCTGCTGTCCCCGCGTCACGTCGGTAGGGTGCGC
>JAYUDQ010000464.1:0-4719 GCA_043739745.1 Acidimicrobiia bacterium
CCATTCAACTGTCGGCTGCATGGCGCCGATGCGCCCGAGCATGGTTAACGAGCGCACTTCGTACTGCTTGGCCCAGTCCCAGCGCGAGGCCACTTTGAACCGCAGGGGTGCCTGGCCGTCCACACCCAGCAGGAAGTAGATCGCCTGGGGAATTCTCAGAAGATTGAGGGCGAACTCTTGACGTTGCCGCGGCGTGGTCATGGACTGTTGCCATCGGTCGGCACTCGCCGAAGCCATCGCGTGGCAGAACGCTGCCTGTTCGACGGCCAACTCGCTCGGCAATTGCCGGGGCAAGACTTGCTTCAAGATCGCGCGGTCGGTTGCATCGAGTCTGGTGACGTCCGAGCTGACATCGGTCAAGCCGTAGTGTGAGCGAACCGCCGAGAAGTAAATCTGGGTACTGCTCAAGCGCGACAGAGTCGAATCATGGGCCGGCCGTGCGCGATGACTCCATCAGCCGTGAATCAAGGAATCGGTTTGGTGACGTGTTGTGCAGAATCTTGGAGTCGTACTTGCAGCTCACTAGATAGACGTCGTCGACTCGAAGGTCCGCTGGAATTGCTGATGTCCAGCGGGCTTGAAACGGTCCGCTCCACTCGACGGTATTCGGATGGCGCTGCCGCAAAGCCCTGCCCGATCGGGCGAACACTCGACCGTTTGAAAATGCGGTTGCGAACAGCTTCGCGTGTCGGCCTGCGTCGTACAACTGCAGTAGTTGCTGCCAAGCATCGTCGGACACCCCAACAAGCTCACTTGGACGGTGCGACATCGCTTCCGGCAGAGTCAGTCGGAGCATCCCCATAGAGGTAGTGATTTCGGACACCTTCGTGGACTCGGCAGACGAATTCTTTGCTGGGCCAATCCGTTCCTCGAGCGGGTCCGCCGAGTCACCATCGGACCTGGCGTTGGCCGGATGGTCCCAATCGAACAAGCCCGGGTGAGGAACCTCTACCGAGGGCGGCGTCGCGGCATCACCATCACGGAGGGGTGTGGTGTTGACGGCGCATTAGGGCTTTCTGCAGATGATGATCTGCTCACCGGCCACGCGGAGCGTTCCATTAGCGCCATGACGTTGTCGGCGTGTTTCCACATGCATCACTTCCACAGGAACCAGTCCGACTTCAATGAGTACGTCGAGATGCCAGCCGCAAACATCGATGAGCTGACCCTGACGAATGTGATTGGAGCAGTTTACGATGAACGCTCCACCCGAGGTGAGCACGTCGGCGGCGGCGGACCAGATAGCGCGGTGGAGGTTACGGTATTCGGGACCCCACTGCAGACCGCCGGAGTTGTTCTGCGACAGCGGTCGACCGAGTCGATGACGGTACGTGTTGCGGCGGGACAAACCCTTGCCCTTGCAGATCTTGCACTCCTTGGCGCCATCTACCCCCGAACCGGCACACTGTTTGCACGCGTCCTTCGCCTCGTGGGCGTCCGCCATTCGATTCGCGTACGCAGGTGACGTCAGGACGGCATCAAACGTGCCGGCCTCGAACGACGGTAGAACCAGAAGGGAATCTCCAACTATTTGGAGCCGATCTGGTCCGGCGAACACCGCAGAATTCGCCCACTCCGGCTCAAGCTCGATACCCGTCGATCGCTGCACCCCCGCAAGATCGGCGATCACATGAATTCGGCCGGTCCCGGCGAATGGGTCTACGACCGACCGTCGCCCGCGAATCGTCTCAGCGAGCGGAACCAGCAGCTCTCTAGAGAACATCGCTGGATGATCGTGGGTGGGTGGCAACACAACACTCGACTCGTCCAAGCCGAAACGCCGCTCGACTGCATCTGTGATCGACATGACTTCCCCAAACTACAAGACCGAGCTCGCGTGTGGGTGCCCGATGCGACCATCAGATCACACGGGTGTGCCAGCGGGCGGTGACCTCCGTGGCGACGTCGCCTGCGTCGTCCGTGTTAGGACTGCGCAGTCACGGTTTCGATCGCGATGGCAGCGTAACGTCGCATCGTGACTGAGCTGGGTCCTGGCCTCTATGAGAGCCTCATCACCGAGGGACTGCGAGCCCAGATCGCCGAGCTGTCGGTGCGACTGCCTGTTGACGAGCGGCCGCTCAACAGTGCGGACGCTGCGGACCGGATCGCATGGCACGTGAGCCAGCAGGTCGAGCGGGCGCTGCTCGACGTGAGCGACGAAGATCGAGTGCGGATCGGGGTCGAAGTAGCCCGCGCTTTGATCGATCGACTCGGTGATCTTGTGGAGGTGGACCGACGATCGATTCTTGCGGATCCGACCGCAGTGCTTCACGCCGTTCTGCGGCGCAATCCCGACGGATCGCCGGCTGTGATCGCCTCACCGCTGATTCCGATTCTCGACACGACGTTGCTCACAAACGCTCCGGGCGAACCGACGTTGTGGGGTCAGTTGCGTTCGGAGATCGAGTCGGCGGACGCGATTGACGTCGTGATGGCCTTCATTCGGCGGAGTGGGATCGGACCACTTCTCGACGCGCTTCGCCGTCATTGCGAGGCGGGCGGCGAATTGCGCGTCCTGACGACGACCTACACCGATTCGACCGAGCGCCGGGCTCTTGATCAGCTCGTCGATCTCGGGGCGCAGGTGCGCATCTCGTACGACCTCAGCAGCACACGACTTCACGCGAAAGCCTGGGTGTTCCATCGCCGCTCTGGGTTCTCGACGGCCTACGTCGGTTCGTCGAACCTCACCCATTCGGCGCAAGTGACCGGACTCGAATGGAACGTGCGCGCGTCTGCCGCCCGGAACCCTGACGTGATCGCCAAGTTCGGTGCTGTGTTCGACAGCTACTGGGCCGCCGGCGACTTCGTTCCATATGATCCCGAGCAGTTCGATGATGAGCGCGAGCGGGCCATCGGCACCGACCGCGGACCTCATGTGATCCTGAGTCCGATCGAGCTGCGGCCTCACCCGTTCCAAGAGCGACTGCTCGAACTCATCGAGCTGTCACGGCAGCGAGACCATCACCGCAACCTGCTCGTCGCCGCAACGGGCACCGGCAAGACCGTCATGGCCGCACTCGACTATGCCGCGCTGCGCGGCCGGCTGGATCGAGCCCGGCTGCTGTTCATCGCACACCGTGAGGAGATCCTCGATCAGAGTCTCGCCACATTCCGCTACGCGCTGCGCGACGCATCGTTCGGTGAGAAGTGGGTGGGTGGAGCGCGACCAACACGATTCGACCACGTGTTCGCGTCGATCCAAAGTCTGCACGCCAGCGATCTCGCCGCGCTGCCGACCGACCATTTCGATGTGGTGATCGTCGACGAGTTCCATCACGCCGCAGCAGCGTCGTATCAACACGTCCTCGATCACATCACCCCGATCGAACTCCTCGGACTCACAGCGACACCGGAGCGCAGCGATGGGCTGCCAATCCTGCACTGGTTCGACGACCGCATCGCTGCCGAACTTCGACTCTGGGAAGCGATCGACCAACAGCACCTCTCGCCGTTTCTGTACTTCGGGATTCATGATGGGCTCGACCTGCGGCAGATCCCGTGGCGACGCGACCGCGGCTATGACGTCGACGCGCTGAGCAACCTGTACACCAGCTCCGACGCGTGGGCGCGGCTGGTCGTGCATCAGGTTGCCGAGCATTGCGAGGTCACTTCGTTTCGTGCCCTTGGCTTCTGCGTCAGCGTCAAACACGCACGCTTCATGGCCTACCACTTCAACCAACACGGTATTCCCGCGGTTGCCGTGTGGGGCGACAGTCCTCGCGCCGACCGCGAGGCGGCGCTCAAGGATCTCGCCCACGGACGAGTCCGGATTGTGTTCTCCGTTGACCTGTTCAACGAGGGCGTCGACGTGCCTGCAGTCGACACGGTTCTGATGCTCCGACCGACGGAGAGTCCGACACTCTTCCTGCAGCAGCTTGGCCGCGGCCTCCGCAAGTCGACCGGCAAGTCGACATGCACCGTGTTGGACTTCGTCGGCACTCACCTCAGAGAGTTCCGGTTCGATCGCCGGTACCGAGCACTACTGGGAGGTTCACGCCGCGACATCGAACGCGCCGTGCAGCTCCAGTTCCCGTTCCTCCCCGCCGGCTGCCACATGCAACTCGACGCCGTGGCATCCGAGATCGTGCTGCGTAGCCTGCGCGAAGCGATCCCGACCAAATGGCCGGCAAAGGTCGACGAACTCCGATCGCTTCGTCGAGAGCGGCCCGACCTCGGGCTCGCCGAGTTCTTGGACGAATCCGGCCTCGACCTCGATGATGTCTACGACGGTGGCAAGAGCTGGTCGGATCTCCGAGAAGCAGCGGGCGCTCCCGTGCACGAGCCCGGGCCGAACGAGTCGGTTCTCCGCCGAGCGGTCGGACGACTCGTGCACATCGACGACCAGGAACGAATCGACACCTACCGTCGACACCTCGGCCGACCCGACGCGCCACTCATGTCAGCGCTGCCCGAACGTGAGCGGCGGGTTCTGCGCATGCTCATCGCAGCTGTCGTCGGTCGTATGATTAAAGCTGACACTGCACTCCAGGAAGCGACGGAGGTGCTGTGGTCGCATCCCCAGGTTCGAAGCGAGCTACTCGAGTTGTTCGAAATACTCGACCGTCGCATCGACCACATCCACACACCACTCACCTCACACCCCGACTGCCCACTACAGATCCACGCCCGCTACACACGGATCGAGATTCTCGCCGCATTCGGACTCGGCTCGGCGGCCAAGATCGCCGCCTGGCAAAGCGGCGTCTACGACGCTAA
>JAYUDQ010000465.1:0-1695 GCA_043739745.1 Acidimicrobiia bacterium
CGCCCAGCCCCATTGTTCGAACACTGAGAGCGACGCAGGCCACGCAGGCCACACCTCGACGACGAACCAGACCCCAACCCCCCAACCCCCCGAACCACGATGGACTGCACCGGATGCGAGACGCGCTCCGAGCGTACGCCTGGAGACTTCCGACGTCGGCAACGTCTCCCGCAGCCTTCGGCTAGTGCGAGCGTCCCATGCCACGCGTCTCGCCAATACACAGATGCGTCCCCGACCGCCGGTTGTGTGGGTGATCCACATCTGGAGCCGTGGGCGATCGGTTGTAAGTGCTCTCGCTGCTGGCATCAGGTTTAACGGTGGGGCATGAACAGTGCGGCGACGGTTGCCGCGGCGGCGTCGTGCATGATCGGGAGCACGTGCGAATAGGTCTGCAACGTAGTGGCGATGTTCGAATGTCCGAGTCGTTCCTGAACGACGCGCGGGTGGACGTCCATCTGGAGGGCGAGCGTCGCCCACGTGTGCCTGAGACCGTGCAACGGGATCGGGGGCAGACGAGTTGCCGCAGTTCGTTCGATGCCAGCGACGGTCGGATCGTTGTTTTGAAGTCAATGAGACATCCGTCGACGATCACGTCGGCGTCCGCGCCGCCGACCAGTCCGCTGTGAGCAAATACAGGATTCAAGATCGCCGATCGGACGGCGAGCGGTTCTAGGTGTTCTCTACTCGCTGCGACGATGGCGGTGACGTCGTCGACGAGGTCTGCTCGCTGCGCGGCCATCATCTCCTCTAACGACAGCTCGGCTCGGATCCCAGACGTCACCGGGTCCATCGGCATCTGGCTTCGGAAAGCAGCTTCCAGGCGGGCGGTCACCAACGACAACCGGGCCAACCTTTGATCGCTTGTCGGGTCGTCCCATGAGTGGGTGCCGGCGAGCGGGCCCGCAACCGCGTCGACTTCAGCGGCCAACAGTCGCGCGCGGTCGTCACCGAGTTCCATTCGTGCGCCGTACGCGACACCGATCAACTCTCGCGCCGGACCGCACGGCCACAACCATCGCATCCTGTAGTCCACGGCCGTCCCAACGAGTCCGGCCTCCCGCTTCGCCGACAGCGGCGGAGGCGCTGCAAGCGGCAACTTCCACAGTCCCGCCCGCGTGTGCGACTTGATGGACGGCAGCTCCTGATCCCACCAAAGGCGAAGACGACTGTCCTTGATCTCGAGCATTCCAGTAAGAGACATGCCGCAGTCTCGCTAAGGGGTGTGACACTCTGAGCTAAGCCGCAGGAGGCCCAGGAGGCTCCGGCGCTGACGGAACCTCAATCTCACGGCCTGGCGTCATGACGTCGGGCGTTGACCATTCGTCGATCAGTGCCAGTCCACGATTCGATCGAAGGTCGGTGACCGATGTCCGACCAGGCTCCGAACGGCGGAGCCGTTCTTCCATCAGGTTGATGACCGCTGCTGTCTGTCCGCTGGATTCAGCGAGATGTCGGGCGGCTGCGGGATGACGTCCGGCTGATACGAGGAGGTCTGCGACGAGCGCGTCGACGGCGGGCTTGATCGGCATCGGTTCGCTGACTGCACGTAGGGCATCGGCTCGCGGGTAGAGCGTGGTCGTCTCGCCGAGTTCGTCGGCAACTGCGACGGTGAGGGTGTTGATGATGGTGTCGCCGCCGAGTCCATACGCGCTGAGGAATGTGGCGTTTGCTTGGGGTGAGGCGCCGGCTTCGGCG
>JAYUDQ010000466.1:0-4717 GCA_043739745.1 Acidimicrobiia bacterium
TCCGCTAGCGTTCTGGCAGGTCACGCGGGCGTGGCGAAATTGGCAGACGCGCCAGGTTTAGGTCCTGGTGTCGAAAGACGTGCAGGTTCAAGTCCTGTCGCCCGCACAAGCTTGTGACCAGGGGAAGCGTTGTTTCTCTTGGTCTTGCCGGGTTCGCCGGTTCCGGCAATTGTGAACGGGTTGCTAAGCGGACTCGGTACGCTTGGAGGGTGAAGGGGCGCTTCAAGAAGCGCGGCGAGAAGTGGGTGCTTCTGGGTCGAGCTCGACCCTGGGCCCGATGGCAAGCGTCGCCACGTGTTGCGTGGCGGGTTTCGCACTCGGCGCGAGGCCGAGGCGGGGTTCGCTGTTAATCGGGATGAAGTGCGTCGTCGAGGGCACGTCGACACGTCTCGCGTTCGGCTACAGGAGTACCTCGTCGACGAGTGGCTCCCGGCCATCAAGGCGAGCGTGAAGGAGTCGACGCACGCGCACTACCGGCGCAACGTTCGGCAGCACCTGGTCCCCCGCGTCGGTGCGCGGCGGTTGTCTTCTCTTTCGCCCGCCGCGCTGAACGCTATGTACGCAGACCTTCTCGCCAACGGTCGCGCCGACGGTACTGGCGGGCTCGCACCGAAGAGCGTGAAGGAAGTGCACACGATCCTTCACAAGGCGTTGCACGACGCGGTTCGGTGGGGACGAATCGGTCGGAACCCTGCCGACCTTGCGGAACCGCCGACGGCTCGTTCGCCTGAGATGAAGATCTGGAGCGCCGAGCAGTTGCAGACGTTCTTGGCTTCGCTTGCCGACGATCGTCTCTATGCGATGTGGTTGCTGTTCGCGACGACGGGCATGCGGCGAGGCGAGGTCCTCGGACTGCGCTGGCGTGATGTGGATCACCGGAACTCGCGGATCCAGGTCATGCAGGCGTTGAACGTCGTCGAGTACAAGCTCGTGTTCTCCGAGCCGAAGACGAACAAGGTACGGCGCTCGGTAGCACTCGATCCGGTGACCGCGTGTGCGTTGCGATCGCATCGTGCGGCACAGGCAGCGGAGCGGCTGGCGTGGGGTGAGGGTTGGACCGACAGCGGACTGGTGTTCACAAACGAGGACGGGACGCCGACCAATCCGCAGCGGATCAGCCGCCTGTTCGTTCGATCGGCCGAGCGGGCCGGACTACCAGCGATTCGGCTACACGATGTCCGCCATAGCTACGCCTCGGCGGCGTTGGCTGCCAACGTGCCTGCCAAGGTCGTCAGCGAGCGTCTGGGCCATGCGAACATCGCCATCACGCTCGACACGTACTCGCACGTGTTGCCAGCGTTGCAGGAAGATGCCGCAGCGAAGGTTGCCGCTCTGATTCTTGGAGGTCCGGCGGTATGACTCCCGCGCCCCAAGCGTCGACGGCGTTTCGACTGGCGATTTCTCAGAGCGAGGTCACCCTCGACGTCCGGCAGAACGGCGCGACCATCCGCGCGCTGATGGCGGAGGCGAAGCGCCTCGGAGCGAAGCTCCTTCACCTTCCCGAAGGCTCGTTGTCCGGCTACCCCGGCGACCCTGCTTCGAAAAGTGCTCTCGCAGGCTGGCCGGTCGATTGGGAAGCCCTCGCCGAGGAGATCGAGCTGGTCGCTCGAGATGCAGGAGAAATCGGCGTGTGGGTCGTGTTCGGCGCGAATCACTACAACGGACCAGACCGTCGTCCGAACAACTCGCTCTACGTCGTCGACGGCTCCGGCAAGATGCGGGCCCGCTACGACAAGCGACTCCTCTCGTTCACCGAGATCACGGACTGGTACGCAGCCGGACAGTCGGCGCTCACGTTCGAGGTCGACGGCTACAGGTTCGGATGCGCTCTCTGCATCGAGCTCCAATACTCCGAATTGTTCCTTGCCTGCGAACAATTGGGCGTCGACATCATGCTCGTCTCGTCCTATTCGGACGACCCAGCCTTCGCGCTCCTCGCAGCGGGCCACGCCGCGTTGAACAGCTACTGGGTCAGCCTCGCGGCGCCCGCCCAGTACAGCCACGCGGTCCCGTCCGGCCTAGCGGACCCGAACGGCGATTGGGCAGCCCGTTGCCCGCACGTCGCCAGCTCCGAACTCGTCGTTGTCGACATCGACCGCAACAATCCGAACATAGATATCGCGGTAAACAAGCGGCGACCCTGGCGACGGGTCGCCCGCCAAGGCGACATCTACGTCGACGAACGGCGAGACACGGGGTCACGGAGCGAGTCGGAATCCGCGGAATTGTCACACCCCACCCGTAGTCTTAATTGTCAACCGGGAGGTGCGCATGGCTGAATCAGCAATCGAGTGGACGGAGATGACGTGGAACCCGAGCACCGGGTGTGACCGCGTCTCACCGGGCTGCGACCACTGTTACGCAATGACCCTCGCAAAGCGCCTGAAGGCGATGGGCCAGCCGAAGTACCAGCTCGACGGCGACCCTCGCACTAGCGGTCCAGGCTTCGGCCTCGCAGTTCACGAAGATGCTTTGCAAGTTCCTCACAGTTGGATTTCACCGCGGGTTGTCTTTGTCAACAGCATGAGCGACCTTTTTCATGAGGACGTCCCGATCGGCTTCATCCGCGACGTGTTCGAAGTGATGGCCGAAACTCCTAGGCACACGTACCAAGTACTCACGAAGCGCTCCAAGCGTCTGGCCCGCGTCGCCGATTCCCTACAGTGGCCATCGAACCTCTGGATGGGTGTGTCCATCGAGATTCAGCGCTACGCCTTCCGCTCTGATCACCTTCGAGACGTCGGGGCAGCGGTCCGCTTCATCTCCGCCGAGCCACTCCTCGGTCCAGTCACTCTCGATCTATCGGGCATCCACTGGCTAATCGCAGGAGGCGAGTCCGGGCCAAGAGCGCGCCCGATGGACCCGACGTGGGCAACATCGCTGCGCGACCAGTGTCTCGATGCCAACGTTGCCTTTTTCTTCAAGCAGTGGGGTGGCCGTACGCCGAAGGCGGGTGGGCGAGACCTTGACGGTCGGACCTGGGACGAGATGCCCGAGTTGGCGGCCTAGGAGATCGAGATGGCTCGGCGGGGATGGGGTTACTGGACGGAAGCAAAACTCGACATCCTGTCGGCGTACCTTCCCGCTTTCACGACGGCTTCGAAAAGTGTCGGATCAACCACGTACCTCGATCTGTTCGCTGGTCATGCTGACAATGAGAGACGGGACACCGGAGTCGATGTGAAGGGCTCAGCGATCCGGGCCCTCGAAGCAATGCCACCGCTTACCGACCTGTACTTCTGCGATCTTCCGCATGTTGCGTCCGAACTGAAGGCCGCACTCATAGCGCAGTTCCCCAGCCGGCAGTTCAACATCGTTTCGGGCGATAGCAACGTG
This sequence comes from Acidimicrobiia bacterium, assembly GCA_043739745.1. Classification (GTDB taxonomy): domain Bacteria; phylum Actinomycetota; class Acidimicrobiia; order Acidimicrobiales; family JANYDT01; genus JAYUDQ01. The sequence goes on from JAYUDQ010000466.1 coordinate 3,337, forward strand.
ACGATCGATGAGACGTTGGAACGGATCCGGCGTGGCGGGAAGGAGTGGCAGCCAACTTTCGCATTCATCGATCCGTACAACATCGGGTCTCTTCACTGGGCGACCCTCGAGAAGCTCGCTGCGTTCAAGCAACCGCCTCGGAGCAAGTACAAGGTTGAGCTGTGGATCCTGTTCATGGGATCGGCGATCCAACGTCAACTCGGGCTCGAAACCGCAGAACAGGAGCAGATGGTTAGCCGGCTCTTCGGATCGGAGGAGTGGCGTCCGATCGCGGCCTCGCTGAACGGTCAGGAGGCGTTCGACGAATACACCAACCTCATGCGGTGGCGGTTGGAGAAGGTGCTCGGGTACGCCAGCACGCACTTCCTCCGATTGAACAACGTCAGTGGTTCGTACATCTACGACTTGATCTTCGCTACCGACCACACCGCAGGCGACCGCATCATGGCTTCGGTTTACAACAGTGCCCTCCAGAGCAATGAACGTATGCGACTGGAAGCGTTCGAACTTCGCCGGGCAGGCCGCTCATCACAGTCGTCCTTGTTCGATGCCGCCACGATCGCAACCAGCGCCGACCTCAGCGCCCTCAAGTACATCCATGAACCGCCCGAGTTCCCGTTCGGTCACGCCGACCGGCCGGTCCCGCTGTAACAGTCAGGTGGATCCACCTCCGGTCTCGGGAGACGTCGATCTTCGTTCGCAGATGATTCTCTCGGTGTTGGTTCATTTGTGCTGCCCGTTTCGACCGCCCATCGCATGCGCGGCTCCGTAGGTTGGCTTGACAGAGGACGCCTGTGAGAACATACTGATTTGATAGTCTGTAACTTATCAAAGGATCCATACCATGACGCTGTACCAGGACAAGCTGAAGCGGCTTGCCACCCAAGAGAAACAAGCCCACCGACAATTCGTCGAGCAGGTCCGCAAGGCCACGAAGAACCTCGACGAACAGCTTCGAAGCATCGAGACCAGTCGAGCAAGCCTCGTCGAGAAGAAGACAGATCGGGAGGTTTTGGTTCGAAACACCCCGGGAAACCCGGTGGAGATCTTCCACTCCGCAGACTCGCCGTGCGACCGCGTCTCGTTCCTCGCAAACTTCGATCGTGTCTTTCTCACCGAAGCTGTCGGACGAAACTTGCGTCCCTGTTCAGCGTGTGCGCGTTCGCTCGTCGATGAAGCGGCCGCTGCGTAGATCTACTCATCGACGGAAGTCCGACTGATACCATGCACACATACCACCCGGCCTCTACAGGAGGTCGGGTCTTCATTTTCCGGAGCTGTGGCTCAACGCATGCGGAGTCCTCGCTTCGCGGCGGGAGGTTCCCAGGAGGCCGCGACTTCGTCCTGAGCGAAATGCCATGCGTGCTTCTCGACTCCCGGT
>JAYUDQ010000467.1:0-4716 GCA_043739745.1 Acidimicrobiia bacterium
CGTCGGGATTCTCGCCGGGGTTCTCATCGTCACGGCAAGCTCACAGAGCCGAGGCGTCGCTCTGCTCGCATGGCGTGGCGACCTCGCTCCACCATGGGAGCTCATCTCGGCATCTGCGCACGAGCCGATCGCGATGGATCGCGACATACCGCTCGTCGAGCGCCTCCGCATCGACATCGACGACCGGCAGATCGACCTGACGGTCGGCAGCTTCGGAGAACGCTTCGCCGACCCCGGCCTCGGAAATACCCCGGCGCGGACCCCGGCAATCAACGAATACGTCGTCGAACGCATCGGCCGGCGCGACGTACGAGTCCTTACGTGGGAGTCGACCGGAATCAGGTTCGACGCAACATGGACGGAGTCGACTCCGGACGGAGGAGACGTGCCCGTCTGGTTCGCCGCCACCCGCTTCAACCCCCGCGACGCTCGGCTGGTCATCGCCGCCCTCACCGCGCAGCCCGATCTGACCCGCAACGGCTTCACGCTTGCGGGTTGGACGCCTGACCTGACTCCGCCCCGGGTGGAGCGCTACTGGACGCCGTCCGCAGAACTGCGGTTCTCGACTCGTGCTGAGCCGAGGCTCGAGGTGACCGTCACTGCAACCCCGGCGTCCACGGCCAGCGGCATCCCAGAGAACGACGGCACGCAGGGCTTGAGGGTCAGCTCCCGGCGCATTCGGTCGGACCTCGTCGTCACCGAAGTGTCCGACCCCTTTCGGGGACACCTGGAATGGTGGGATCGCGCCCGGCGGATGACCGTGGTCGTCGAGAGCAGGAGCGAGAACGGCCGGCTTCTGGACACGACGCTCATCGCGGACGTCGACCGCCTCGCCGCGTCGTTGCGTTTCACCGATGCCGATGGCTGGCGCTCCGCAGTTGCGCCCCTCCGCGAGGCCATGTCCGCACAGGCTGCGGTGGTGCGGTCAGCCGTGGGTCCGCTCGACGTGTCCTACCGGCTGTTCAACTACCCCAGGCGTGCGGCCAGCATCATATGTGCACTGATGGTATGTGCACCTATTGACTATTCGGTTCCCGGGAATCCCGCGGCGGAGTTGCTGATCGCCGGTCACTGGTGGCACGTCGAGCGAGCCCTGCTCAGTGACCCGCCTCCGCAGTGGCGCACGTCGCCGGCCTCGGACGAACCGCCCACGTTCAGCGCCGCGGCGGGTGACGGCTTACGGTGGTGGGCTGTCGACCTCGGCGACCGATCGAAAGTTGCACGACGCAACGACGACCGGGCCGCGCTCGCCCGCCCGCTCGCGTAGTCACGGCAACTGGCCGCCTACTCGGCCCAGGCCTTCACCTGTTCGAAGATCTTCATCGGGTTCTCGCCCATCACGTTGATGTTGAGGTAGCTCACTCCGACCTCCTTGTAGACGGCGATGCGCTCCCGGACGTACCCGGGATCTCCACATAGGGTGGCCATGTCGAGGTACTCGTCGGGCACCTTGGAGATGGCTTCGTCTCGTTTGCCCGAGAGGAACAGGTCCTGGATCTCCTTCGCCTCGTCGACCCAGCCGTAACGCTGGAACAGCTCGTTGTAGAAGTTCTTGTCGCGGGCACCCATCCCGCCGACGTAGAAGCCGACGTTGGCCCGGGTCGCCTCGCGTGCCTCGCGCACCTCCGGGCCATTGCCGAGAGCGACCGTGCCACCCGCCATGATCTGCAGCGGCGCAAGATCCGCACTGCGCTTGGCCGCGCCGGCCTTCAGCGATTCGCCCCACACCTGTTGGAAGCGGTCGGGAACGAAGTGGATCGGCTGCCAACCCTCGGCCACCTCAGCCGCGAGCTCGACGTTCTTCGGGCCGATGGCGGCGATCCAGACCGGGATGTCCTGACGCAGCGGCTTGGCCATCAGCTTGAGCGGCTTGCCGAGTCCGGAACCGCCATTCTCCACCGAGAGCGGGAGCTGGATCGTCTTGCCGTCGTAGGTGAGGGGCTGGCGGGACCAGACCTTGCGGCACACCTCGATCGTCTCGCGCGTACGCTGGATCGGGCGATCGAAGGGCACGCCGTGCCAGCCTTCGATGACCTGCGGGCCGGAGCTGCCGAGCCCGAGATGGAAGCGGCCGTTGGAGAGCGAATCGATGGTGGCCGCAGTCTGGGCGATGAGCGCGGGTGTGCGGGAGTAGACGGGGATGATGCCGGTCATCAGCTCCAGCGTCGTGGTCTGTCCGGCGAGGTACGCGAGCGTCGAGACGAGGTCGTACCCATAGATCTCGCCCGACCACACGAGGTCGACGCCGGCCGACTCGAGCTCCTTGGCCTTGCGGGCGAAGCGGACCGGGTCACCGTCGTAGCCGAGTGTCGTGGAGATCTTCATGCACAGATACTCGGCGCATCCGGTGCCGTTGTCGAACCGGCGCTAGAGAGTCGAACCGGCGCTAGAGAGTTGCGGCAACGCGCGTCGGCAAGATGCGCAACGGCAGCTGCCGCGGCCCCCGCACCTGTCCGCCCGACCAGCGCACGCTGGCAGGGTCGGCGATCTCGAACTCCGGGAATCGGGCCATCCAGCATTCGAGCGCAACGGTCAGCTCCATGCGGGCCAGGTTCGACCCGAGGCAGCGATGGATGCCGAGCCCGAACGCGAGGTGTCGATTGATCTCGCGTTCGATGAGCACCTCGTCGGCGCGCTCGAAGGCGCGAGGGTCGCGGTTCGCGGCCGGGAACGGGAGCAGCACCCACTGACCCTTCAGAAGCTGCACGCCGGCGATCTCGACCGGCTCCTTCACGATGCGGGCCATGGTGACGGGCGAATAGGCCCGGAGGAACTCTTCGGTGGCGGTCGTCATCAGTGACGGATCGGCGACCAGGCGGCGGCGATCCGTCGAGTGCGCAGCGAGGTGGAACAACGACGCCCCGATTGCGCTCCACGTGGTGTCGATGCCGGCAATCAGCAGGAGGATGACGGTGCCGAAGATGTCGCCCGGCTCGAGGCGGCGGCCGTCGACTTCGCAATCGAGCAAATACGAGATGAGGTCGTCACGCGGGTTGGCGACGTGGTCCGCAACGTGCTTCTCGATGTATGCGTCGAGCTCGCCGAATGCCGCGCCCCGCGCCTCGGCCGTGGCGTCGACATCCTCGATGACCGCGTGGATGAACTTCCGGAAGAGCGCACCATCCCCCAAAGGCAGGCCGAGCATCTTGGCGATCACGGCCGGCGGAATGTTGCCCGCGTACTCGTCGGCGGCGTCGACCACATCACGTCCGCCGGCAACGTCGGCCTCGAGCTTATCGAGCAACGCCTCACAGAGCTGGCGGGTAGCCGGTCGTAGCGACTCGATCGCACGCGGGCTGAACGGCGGCAGCAATGCTCTGCGCGCAAACTGGTGGTAGGGCGGGTCGGACGTGATGGGCGGCGCGGGACCGATCGGCCCTTCGCCCTCCACGATGGCATTGCTCACGAGCACGACCTTCGACGTGAAGTGCTCCGTGTCGTGGGCGATCGCGGCAATGTCCTCGTGCCGGGTCGGCAGATACACGCCGTTGTAGCGATCGGAGTGCGCGACGGGGCAGCGCTCGCGGAGGTCGGTCCAGATGGGGAACGGATCCGCGGCCCAGGCCGGATCGGCGTGATCGAAGTCCTTGGCCCAGTCCGACACCGTGCTCATGGGTGAACCGTGCTCATGTGGAAAGCCTGCTCATGCGGTCGGCTCCTTGTAATGGTCACGCAATTCGCGCTTGATGATCTTGCCACTCACCGTCTTCGGTAGCTCATCGACGAAGATGACCCGCTTCGGCTTCTTGTAGCCGGCCAGGCGGTCACGGGCAGCTCCGATGATGTCGGCCTCTGTCGCCGTGGCCCCGGGCCGAAGGACGACGACCGCGGTGACGTTCTCGCCCCAGACCGCATCGGGCAGCCCGACCACCGCAGCCTCCGATACCGCAGGATGCGCGTAGATCGCCTCTTCGACCTCGCGGCTGTAGACGTTCTCACCGCCGGTGATGATCATGTCCTTCATCCGGTCGACGATGTAGAAGAACCCCTCCTCGTCGCGCCGTGCCATGTCACCGGTATGGAACCAGCCATCGTCGAACGATTTGCTGGTCTGCTCATCGTTGCGGAAGTACCCTTTGAAGACCTGCTCACCGCGGATCACGATCTCGCCCACCACGCCGGGCGGACACTCGCTCATATGCTCGTCGACGACCTTCACATCGGCCAGGCACATCGGCGTTCCGCATGAACCGAGGAGGTGCTCCTCGCCATTCACGGCCCGCTCATGAGCCGACTTGGGAAAGGTGAGCACGTTGCCGCCGAGCTCGGTCATCCCGAAGCCGGAGTACACGATCGGACCGAACCTGTCGAGGGCAGCGCGCAACACCTCGACGGGCATCGCCGCGGCGCCGTAGCCGATGCCCCGAAGAGTCCCGAGTCCGTAGTCGCTGAGCTTCGGATGCTGGAGGATCATGTTCAGCATCGTCGGCGCCATCGACGTAACGGTGATTCCATGCCGGTCGACGAGCTTCATCCACAGCTCGGGCTCGAACAGCGGTGTCAGCACGATGGTCCCGCCCCGCAGGTGATTCACCGGCACCGAGTAGCCCGACACATGACACAGCGGAAACGCGACAAGGGCAACGTCGTCGGGTCGCGGTTCGTACTCGATCACCGACTCCATTGCCGCGGTGATGAGGTTTCGATGGGTGAGCATCGCTCCCTTCGGGAAGCCGGTCGTTCCGCTCGTGTACAGCAGCCATGCGGTGGAGTCCT
>JAYUDQ010000468.1:0-1691 GCA_043739745.1 Acidimicrobiia bacterium
ATCCGTCGCGATTCCGGTCGAGCGGGCGCGCGCGGTCGCTCCCGGCATCGCCACACGTGCGGCGCAGCATGACCGGGATGGATCGTTCCCGTTCGAGGACTTCGATGATCTGTTCGCCGCCGATCTCTTGAACCTCACGATGGCGGCAGCCGAGGGTGGAGCCGGCGCAGGTTTGGCCGACGTCGTCGACGTGCTGATGACGATCGGCGGAGCAAACGCCTCGACCGGGCTCGTCCTGGCCATGCAGTACCTGCAGCATGCGAACGTGCGGCGCTCGAACTGGCCTGCGCCGGTTCGAGCCAAGCTGATCCGCAGTTCGCTCGACGGAGTCGCGCTCATCAACGCACTCCGGGTCGAGCCCGACCTCGGGACTCCTGCCCGTGGCGGCCTGCCTGCGACGACCGCGCGTCGGGTCGGCGACGAGTGGCGGGTGACCGGCCACAAGCAGTACGTCACCGGGATTCCCGGCCTGCGATGGCTCAACGTCTGGGCCCGTACCGATGAGGACGACATCCGGGTCGGGATGTTCCTGGTCCCGAGCGACGCGCCGGGCATCAGTGTCGTGGAGACGTGGGACCACCTCGGGATGCGAGCGACCGTCAGCCACGATGTCGTCTTCGATGACACTCCCATCCCGCTCGACCACGCGGTCGCCGTGGCGGCCCCGGGCACGCCGCCGTCGCCGGCGGACATTGCCTTCATGCCCTGGAACGCACTGGCCATCAGCGCCGTGTACCACGGCGTCGCGCTGGCCGCCCGCGACTGGCTCGTTGGGTACCTGCATGCGCGCATACCATCGAACCTGGGAGCACCGCTGGCCAGCCTGCCGCGATTCCAGTCAGCGGTGGGCGAGATCGAATCGCTGCTGATCGCTTCCAGCGCGCTGCTTCGTTCAACTGCCGCAGCCATCGACGCAGGAGAATTATCTGGCACACAGACTGCCAACATCGTGAAGCTCACCGTGACGGGCAATGCGATCCGCTCCGTCGAGCTCGGCCTTGCGCTCATCGGCAACCCCGGGCTCAGCCGCCACAACCCGCTCGAGCGCTACTACCGCGACGTGCTGTGCAGCCGCATCCACACCCCGCAGGACGACACCATCCTTGCCCTCGCGGGCCGCAGCGCGTTGCGCCTCTGAGTGCCGTTTCCCACCTCGACCGAACGACAAGGAGTCCCATGACCGTCGAGTTCATCGGCATGTTGGCCGCACAGGAGTCGTCGGAGACCATTGCCCCGCACGGCCCGATCATCGACCCCGGGTACCTCCGTGACTGGGCGCTGGCCCACGAGGCAGGTGGGTTCGACCGTGTGCTCGTCGGCTACTTCCCGGGCGCGGCCGACGGGTTCGTCATCGCCCAGCACGTGCTGTCCAGCACCACACGTCTCGGCGCACTGCTGGCGCACCGGCCGGGCTTCGTGTCGCCGACGCTCGCGGCCCGCAAGTTCGCCACGCTCGACCAGATCAGCGGCGGTCGCGTCGCCATCCACGTCATCACCGGCGGCAGCGACGTCGACCAGCGCCACGATGGCGACTGGACCGACAAGGAGACTCGCTACCGCCGCACCGACGAGTATGTCGGCCTACTGCGCCGCATCTGGTCGGAGACCGCGCACTTCGACCACGAGGGCGAGTTCTACAAGACCGAGAACTCCTATTCGCACATACGATGCGTCCAGCAGCCGCACATCCC
>JAYUDQ010000469.1:0-4697 GCA_043739745.1 Acidimicrobiia bacterium
CGCGGTGATCGCAGACTTCGTCAGCGGAACGTCACGCCAATCAGAGCGCTTCGTCGACTTCACGACGACTCCGACGCCACGCCCGCCGTCACTCAGCGACTTGTTCACATGCAGTTCCTCGTGCGCCCAGTTGATGTCCGACCACAAAAGGGCCAACAGCTCGCCGCGACGCATGCCAGTAGCGACTAAGAGCGCCGCACCGGTGCCGACTTCGGGATCGTTCATCATGACCAACGCGAGGAGAGAGCGAACGTCGTCGGCAGCTGGTGAGAACGGCTTCTGTTTGCGCGACTTCGGGCGCATGGCGTCCTTCGCCGGGTTCGACGAGACGAGCCCCTTTCGTCGCGCCAACTCCAGCGCCTGCGTGAGCACCGTCGCCGATCGCCGAACCCAGTCGGCACCGGCACCACCCGAGCGCATCGCGTCATACAACGCCTCGATGTCCTGCCAGTTCAAGCGACTCAACAGAATCGACCCAAACACGCGACCGTCGGCCAGCTCAGTCGTCCGCATCTTCTTCGCTGCCGACCTACAGGTGACGATCGTCTGTGGCTCCAGCTCGCTGAAACCGGTCTCGATCTCGCGGACGTATTGATCGAGCGCTGCGCCTGCCGAACGGGCTCTGGTGCCCGCTTGGATGCGCTTCTCGTGATCAGCGACCCTGAGACGGGCGAGAGCGACCTCAGCGTCTTCCCGAGTGCCCAGGATGTGACGGGCGACGCGACGTCGGCGCTTCGTGATCGGATCTCGGCCGATCTCGATGTCGATCTTCCATTTGCCCGCGCCAAGATCGATGATCCCACCGGACCCCTTCGCTCGGAGCCCGTTCTGTTTCGTTCCTGCTGCCGACATCGCGGCTCCTTCCTTCGAGGAATACCGGGTTTGCCAGACCGAAAGTGTGACCAACGCCACAGGCGATTTCACCAATCGGGGCGAGCGTTCAGGGCCTCTGAACCGTTTCGCGACCGGATGGTAGAGCGAAATGGTAGAGCGCGGGTGCCTAGGAAAGCAATCAGGCACCCTCGAAAGGGTGCCTGACCTGCGGTTATACTTGGAGCGGAAGACGGGATTCGAACCCGCGACCCTCACCTTGGCAAGGTGATGCTCTACCACTGAGCCACTTCCGCGTACTTCGGATGACACCGTAGCAAACGATCGCCCTCCCACCGTCTCGATCCACTGCGACGCCAAGAGCGGGCCCTACTTCAACAGCCGCGACATTCGCCGATCCGCAAGCGGCTTCCCGCCGGTCTGGCACGTCGGGCAGTACTGCAGGCTCTTGGTCGCAAACGCGACCTCCCGCACCGTATCGCCGCAGACCGGGCATGGCAGGCCTGTCCGGGCATGCACCCGCATGCCCGAGCGCTTCGAGTCCTTCAGTTCGCTCGCGGGCTTGCCCGCGCTGCGCTCGAGGGCCTCTCTGAGCACGGTCACCAACGCGTCATGCAACGACAAAACCTCGCCAGACGTGAGCCCGCTCGCCGGTTTGAAGGGCGACAGCTTGGCCATGTGCAACGCCTCGTCGGAGTAGGCGTTGCCGACGCCCGCGATCACGCCCTGATCGACAAGAACTCCCTTGATTTGGCTGCGCCCGTTCGCCGTCAGCAGAGCCTGAAGCGCGGAAACGGTGAACGCGGGACCGAGCGGGTCGACGCCGAGCGTGCGGATGTGCTCGACATCGAGCGGATCTCGCACCACATAGACGCGCAGCCGCTTGTCGGTACCCGCTTCAGTGACGGTGAACCCGCCCCCGTCGGTCAGTACGACGCGCAGCGCTTGCGGACCTTTCGTGAGCTTCACGCCCTTCACCGTCACCTCGTCTTGCCATCGCAGCCAACCCGCCCGAGCCAAATGGATGCAGAGGAACATCGGCGCATCGTCCGGCGTGCCCGTCGAACAGATCAGGAACTTGCCCCGACGGCTCCACCCCCGGATCGGTCTGCCCTTGAGCGCATCGATCGGCGGGTCAAAGGTCTTAAGCGCGCTTATTGCAAGGATGTCAGCGCGCTCGATCGTGAGATCGCGGGTGCGGACATCCAGCCATCGGGCGAGTGATTCGACCTCAGGCATCTCGGGCACGAGACAACTCCCTTCTCAGAACAGACGCTCGGAACAGCGCGCTCAATGCGGTATCAGGCGTTGCGGATCGTCATGCCGCCATCAACTGGAATGGCAACGCCGTTGAGGTAGCTCGCGGCCGGAAGCACGAGGCTGAGCGTGATCTGCGCGACCTCTTCGGGATCCCCGTAGCGGCGCAGCGGCACGCGTCGCTTGGCGAAGATGGCCTTTGCCGCATCGTCGATGGACGACGTCATGCCGGTGTTGATCGGCCCGGGGCAGATGCAGTTGACGGTGATGCCGGTCGGACCGAGCTCGACCGCCAACGAACGGGTGATGCCGATCACCGCGTGTTTGGCTGCGGTGTACGCGCTCATGCCGGCGGTGGCGCCGAGACCCTCTGTCGATGCGATGTTGACGATGCGCCCGTCGGCATTGCGCTTCAGGTCGGCGAGACACGCCCGAACGAGGCGGCCGTGGGCGGTCACGTTGACGAGGAATGTGTTGTCCCACGCCTCCTGCCAGTCGTCGGCTTCGATCGGTGACGGCATGGCGATGCCGGCGTTGTTGATGAGGATGTCGACCGGGCCGAGCTTGGCCCGAACGCCGGCGACCAGATCGGTGATCGCCTTTGGATCGGACACATCGGTGACGAAGCCTTCGGCGACGCGGCCGGCGTTACGAATGGCGTCGACCACCGCAAGCACACCTTCGGCGGTGCGGTCCACAACCGCGACCTTCGCACCCTCGTCGGCGAACAGATACGCAGTCGCGCGGCCCATCCCACTGGCGGCTCCGGTGACGATGGCGACGCGGCCGTCGATCGAGCGGCTGAACTTGGACAGGCGGGTGGGCTCGGGCACGTCGAGGACTCTACGAGTCCGAGCCGGAACGGATGCAGCCCACCCGCCAACTGTCTCGTTCAGACCTGCTCGGACAAGTAGCCGTCGAAGCGGTCGAAGCTGCTCTGCATGCCGGCCAGCGCCTCAGGACTGCGGTACATCTCCGGCACGTTCGTCTGATGGGTGACGGCCTCGGTGCGGCCGTCACCGAGGTCGACAAAGGTGATGGTCGTACGCATTCCGCCTTCCACATCGGGCTCCTCGAATGCGAGCATGTTCGGCCGATCAATCCCGACAAAGACGCCCTTGCTCGGGTACTCGGCACCCGACGCATCGTCGACCATCACCGTCTCGAAGACCCCGCCGACCCGGAGGTCGACCGTGATGGTCGCAAGAGGCGTATGCACGCCGACAGGACCCCAGAAGTGCGTGAGGTGCTCAGGGGTGGTCATGCAGTCGAACATCAGCTCGCGCGGGGCGTCGTAGATGCGCCGGAAGGTGACTTCGCCGACGGCGGGCTCGGTGATCTCGGTATTGTTCATCGGGGTTTCTCCTTGGATCTGAGGGGTTTGGAAGCAGCGGGTGCGGCAGTCGCAGCAGTCGCGGTCTGTATGGATCGCAGGTGGTCCTCGAGCTGGTCGAAGCGGTCGGTCCAGACGTGGCGGTGGCGTTCGATCCAATCGATCGCCGGACCCATCGCTTCAGGTTCGAGGCGTCGAGGTCGGGCCTGGCCGTCTCGTCCTCTGCTGATGAGGCCGGCCGCCTCGAGCACCTTGAGGTGCTTCGAGACGGCCTGCACCGTGATCGCGAACGGTTCCGCCAGTTCGTTCACCGTCGCCTCGCCTTTGGCCAGCCGGGCCAGGATGGCGCGGCGTGTCGGGTCGGCAAGAGCGGCGAAGGTGAGGCTGAGGGGGTCGTCTGGCATCGGGTTATCCAACCAACTAGTTGTTCAACTGATAAGTTGTACTTTGACGACCGCGGCGGTGATTGTCAACCCCTTGGTTGAAGATCACCGACACGACTGCGTCCGCGTATCGGGAAGACTCCCGCCATGCGACCCTGCGCCGGAATCGGCATCGATGTGGGCGCCAACCGTCTCCATGTAGTCGGACTCGATCGAGATCTCGTCGTTGTGGTGGCTGAGGTGATGGACCCCGACGCGGACGCACTCGATCGACTGCTGGCCTCGCTGCCGCCAGCTACTCCGGTCGCAATCGACGGTCCCGGCGGTCCGAGCGCGGCACCCTACGCCGATGACACGACGCTCGCGCCCAAGTTCCGTCACGCTCGAGGGTGCGAGGTCGAGCTCGGCCGCCAGCGACGCATCTGGGTGCCGTTCGCGACACCGACGCATTCCCTCGACCCGTGGATGTCGGTCGCAGCCAACGTGCACGACCGGTCCGAGGCGCTCGGCCATGTGCCGCTCGAGGTCTACCCCCATTCCGTGTTCGTCACCCTTCTGGGTCACCGACCCCCGAAGAAGTCGACGCCAGGAGGGGTCGTCGCCAGGGTCGACGCTTTGCGATCCGTCGGGCTGAGCGATCGCACCCTCCCGATGTGGTCCCACGACTCGCTCGATGCCGCAGCCGCAGCCGTAGTCGCGGCGCAGCACCGAGCGGGAACTGCGGTCGCCATCAGGTGCGATCTCGACGGCACCGCGATCTGGTTGCCGTCAGGGCCCGTCAGCGTTTGACCCACGCCTCGATGCGATCGATCACCTGCGTGAGCATCGGACGCGACGTCGCGAAGTTGAGGCGGGCGAACGACTCGAGGCCGTTGCCGAACGTCGGCCCGTCG
>JAYUDQ010000470.1:0-4693 GCA_043739745.1 Acidimicrobiia bacterium
AGCCACGAGCGGGTACCGACGCCGCCTTCGATCTCGCGTTCAGTCAGGCCGTACATCGCCAGGCGTACGAGTCGACCCGTGCCGGGCCATGTCGGCGCGTCGATGTCGCCTCGAACCGATCCGGTGACGAGAAACCGTCCCCGCCCGGGGTCAGTATCGACCGCGATCTTGATGGCCTGCAGTGACGCCGGGACCTCTTGCCACTCGTCCACCAGGACTGGCTCGTCACGTCCCGACAGGATAGAGGAGGGTCCGGCCCGAAAGGCATCGGCTACGGCCTTCTCCCCCAGCCGAATGACTGTCCGGGCATGCCGCTCACAGGACGTCGTCTTCCCGGCGGCGCGAGGTCCGACGACCAACACCGCAGCATGATCTTCAAGCATTTCGCCAAGCACCCGATCGGCCTCACGTGGCAGGTAGAAGCGACTCACGCCCAGTACGGTAGTCGTTTGGCGGAAGTTGGACTAGTCGTGAGGCGGCATCATGTGTAGTCGTCTCACCGAAGACAGAGGCTTACCTCTCGCCCGGCGTAGAGTCAACGAAGTACCGAGAGTCCGGGGGGACCCACAGTGATCGACCGTCTGCGTTTCGGCATCTTCATGGCACCGTTCCATCCAGCGGGCGAGAGTCCGACGCTGGCACTCGAACGTGACCTCGACCTGATCGGCCACCTCGACCGGCTCGGCTACGACGAAGCATGGATTGGTGAGCACCACTCCGCCGGATCGGAGATCATCGCGTCGCCGGAGATCTTCATCGCCACCGCGGCGGAGCGCACGCGCCACATCCGATTGGGCACGGGCGTGGTGAGCGTGAGCTACCACAACCCCCTCTGGGTCGCTGAGCGCGCCGTGCTTCTCGACCATCTGACGCGCGGGCGATTCATGCTTGGCATGGGCCCAGGGGCGTTGCCGACGGACGCCACGATGATCGGCCTCGACCAGAGCGAGACACGCCAGCTCCTCGAGGATGCGTGCGACATCATCATGAAGCTGCTCACCACCGACGAGCCGGTCACGTTCAAGAACGACCGCTGGGATCTGCGTGACGCCCGCCTGCACCTGCGCCCGTACTCGCAGCCGCTTTTCGATATCGCCGTCGCCGCGGTTGCGTCACCGTCGGGGCCCCGCCTCGCCGGCAAGCATGGCATCGGACTGCTGTCGATCGGCGCCACCCAGGCCGCCGGCTTCGACATCCTCGGTCTGCACTGGGATGTGATGGAGGAGCGGGCGGCGACGTTCGGGACGGCCGTCGATCGGGCCGCATGGCGCCTCGTGGGAATGTGCCACATCGCCGAGACCAAGGAGCAGGCGTACCGCGACGTCGAGTACGGGATCCAGCAGTGGTTCAACTACTTCCAGCACGTTGCCGCGTTCCCGCAGATGGCGGTCGGCGACGGAACACAGGTTCGCGAGATGATCGACTTCGTGAACGATTCGGGGCTCGGTGCCATCGGGACCGCGGACGACTGCGCAGCGCAGATCGACCGCCTCACGAAGCAATCGAACGGCGGGTTCGGCGCGTACCTGCTGATGGCCCACGAATGGGCGAATCCCGTCGCGACGAAGCGCAGCTTCGAGCTGATCGCGCAACATGTGATCCCGCAGTTCCAGGGGCAGGCTTGGAGCACGTCGCAGGCGAAGTCCCGCGCCGAGGCGGCGCGGCCGGCGCTGGCCGAGCAGTCGATGAAGGCCGTCGAGATGATGACCGCCCGGTACCAGGAAGAGCTCGCCGCGAAGGGGTAGGAAGGCCGCCCATCACCCGATGGGCGCGCCATGGGTGCTCAGAGTCGGCGATCGAGGATCTCAAGGGTCTGTAGGGAGGTGGCGACCTCTGCGCCGAGCTCCATCACCATCGTGGCCGCGCCCGCCACGAGATCTTCGTTGCGGGGTGTCGTCGCACCACGGAAGTCTTCGAGCCCGACGCGGATGTGACCGCCACGCGCAACGGCGGCGGCGCCGAACCCGTTCGCCAGGACGTCACCGCCCATGACCCCGACCATCCACGGGAGACCGGTGCCATCGAGCATGGCCGCGTAGGCGTCGAGTGACGCCAGCGTTGGTGGGAGCCCAAACGCAAGGACGCCCCCGAAGTAGAGCTGGACCTTCACCCGATCCGGCAGAGAGCCGGCGCCAAGGTGCCGGAGCACGACCCGCAGGAAGCCGGGCTCGAAGACCGATACGTGCACCGGGAGGTTGCGGGTACGGCACCACTCGAACATGTACGAAGCATCGGAAGCAGAGTTCCCGTAGACCATCGGCCCGATCGACACGATGCCCGGGTCCGCAGAAGCCATCGGGAGAAGACCCCGTTCGAAGAGCGAATCGAGATGCGCGTACCGATCCTCGATCGGGGCGTCGTCGGACATGCCGCGGACGGTTGGGTGGAGCAAGGCGTCCGGGTGACGGGCGAGGACCGGTTCCCACGCCGCGGCGTATGGCTCGGGGTCGTGACGGGACGGTCCCCCGACGTTGGGCTCGTCGTTGTGGTTGTGCACGATCGCCGCGCCCCGGTCGAGGCACTCGAGGGCGCATGCCGTGATCTGCTCGGGGGTCCGCGGCACGTTCGCGTTCATGCTCGGCAGTGTCGCTCCGTTGATCGCTGCTTCGATGATCACCGGGACACGAGTCGTCATCTCCTGATTCTGGTCCTCGGCGGGGCCAACGGCGCCATCAGCTGCTTCCAGATTCGAAGACCGCGGACACCGAAGATGCCCCAGTTTCCCTGCCCTGAGCGGTGATGTTCGAGATGCGCGGTCTTGAACGGCTCCAGCCATCGCACGTATGGCGGGAGCAACCGGAGACGACGGTGGATGTAGACGTCGTGGACCGCGAAGTACGCGGCGCCGTAGAGCGTCACCCCTGCGGCAATCGGGATCAGCCAGGTGAAGCGGGTGTTGAAGACCCCGACGCTGAACATCGCGATCGTCACGAGCGCGGACACGGCAGGAATGATGTCGTTGGCTTCCGGCCCGCCGACCGGCCCGCAATGGTGACTGCGGTGAACGGGCCATGCCACGCCATGGCCGATCACGCGATGGATCGTGGCTGAGACGGGTTCCATCGCGACTGCGGACACGAGCCCGATGCCGATCTGAACAACAGTGCTCATGATCGGTCCGCCCGGGCCAGCCGGGTCCACACCGACAGGGTGCAGAGGATCAGCGCGAACCCAAAGCCGAAATCCTCGACCGGCGTGTTGAAGAAGAAGCGCACGCCACTGAGTCGATCGGGGTCATAGATCACGATGGTGCGGTCACTGCGGGTGAGCCATCCGTCGACAAAGACCTGGAAGAAGAACATCAGGCCAAGGCTGATCCAGAACGTCAATCGGGACACCAGACGAGTGCGAAGCAAAACCATATCGATGGCAACTGCCGCGCCGATCGCGAAAATCGCGAGCGAGGTGTATTCCGGCATCAGTCGCGCCGCGCGAGTCGTGTGAGTCGGGCCGCAAGCAGCGAATCCACTGCACCAAAAGTCAGAAGCGCGCAGACGGGGATGACGACGAAGAACAGGACTTCTTCGATCGGTAGGGTGGCGAACACCCGGATAGCGAGCGTGTGGCGGGCCGAGAAGCTCCACATGCCGGAGCGCACCGCCCATGCGTCGAGCGCAATGAAGGGCAGGGCTACCGTCACGATGGTGACGGCGAGCCGCAGCGGACGGCGGTACACACGCACGCCGAGCAGGATCTCCAACGGCAGGGTCACGCCGACGCAGACGGCGAGAACGGCGAGGTAGTGCCATTTCGGCGCTGTGGTCAGGATCGTGCTCATCGGGCGTGCGCACTCTGGCCGACGGGCAGCCGCAGACGAAGGATCCGGGCCCGGTTGTAGCGCTGGACCGCAATGAAGGGAAGGTTGAAGAGCAGACCGAACACCACCATGAAGCGGCCGAGCAGCGGCGGGTTCCAGAGCAGGAAGAGCGGACCGGTTGTCGCGATGGCCAGGTGGACGTACTCGGCCCGGCGGGTCTCGACGAGAAGGACCGCGATCGCGTTCGGGCCGGCGAGTGTGGCCTTGCTGGGTCGGCGGCCGGGGCCGAGGCGGTTGGATTCCGGCAGCAGCCGCTTCCACCGGTGGATGCGCAGCCGCTCTCGGTAGAAGCGGCCTTGACGTTCGAACGGTCGGATGCTGGTGAACCAGGTGTCGGCCTCCAGGAAGGACGCCGGAAGATACGCGGCGGCCACGCCGGACCCGGCCGAGAACACCACCCACGCCACACAGTCAGCGGCAACGACGCGCGCAAGGCTCGTCATGCGGACCGTCGCTGCTGAGGGGTCGACGGGCGGGGCTGTTCGACGCGGGGCTGTTCGACGCGCGGCTGTTCGACGCCGGGCTGTTCAACGCCGTCGGGTCGGAGGCGACGGCCCTTCCAGACAACGGTCCGACCGCTGATCGCGAGCGCAAACGAACGAAGTGTCAAGACCGTGGTGAACACGGCCACGAGCGGCACTGCGACCGACACTACGAACCGGTTGAATCGCCCGACACGATGGGTGAGCCAGGCGGCGTGCAGCGAGACCACAGCCCACAGCACCGCAGCTGTGCCCCATTGATGGGCGAGCAGCAACGGGATCGGAAGGACGATCAACGCGATCCAGGTGCCGACGGCGAGCGCGACGGCGGGCGGGGTTCGCGCCGCGCCGGCTGCGAGGTTCTTGCTCCAGCCGCCGACAAGCGCACCCAGAC
>JAYUDQ010000471.1:0-27379 GCA_043739745.1 Acidimicrobiia bacterium
TCGCGTGTCAAACACGTGTCAAGGCCGCGAAAAGTATGCCCTGACCAGGGTAAATAGTGGAGGTGGGGGGAGTTGAACCCGCTCTGCGTGGCGGCTGCACGCCAACACCATCACGAACGCCCACACCCGGCGGGACCGGCGGCCGCCACAACGTCACCGACTCCGCTCTCGGGCCGGTCGGGAACTCGAGACGCACGTACTGCCGGAACGCGGTCACGCCCGCTGTGAGGCCGTGCTCGGCGCGGCAGCGTTGGAACGCGGTCGCCACCGTGACGTCGTCGAGCATCGGCTCGATCACGTGCCGGAGCCGGTTGATGTCCGGATACGTCAACGAGCGGGGCCTTGGCGTCGACGAGCTCCGGGCACCACTCCCGAACCCGGACCGCCCGCTCGTCACGCCCGATCGGCGCACCACCCGGCACGATCCCCCGCGACCGCCTTGGCGACATACTTCGCGACCGTGCCCCTGTCCGCGCCGACACTCACCCCAATCTGGAACTTCGATCTGCGCGCATACCAGTGCTGCCAAATTATCGACAACGTCGATCACTTCGACACTTCTCCTTGCCGTGGGGCCAGGCCTCCCTCTCGGAAGCCCTGGCGTCTACCGGGACAAGGAACCAACCACGCGGACCCGCTCAGCTGACGCCCGTCACCACCCCACACCTGCGGGATAACTCCGGCGACTCACCTGCGGGATAACTCCGGCGCCACACCCCACCACCTGCGGGATTCCAGCGGCGCTGACACCGATCTCGAGGAATACGCCGGCGGAGAGTCCAGACGCGTCGTCGTGGTACCGGTAGTGGAAGCGAGTGCCTCGCTGACTCTCTTTGGACATCGCCTCGGGACGGCTTCGGGCATGAGTCCGTTGGTGGTTTGCTGCGCCGCCGACGAGTGACTTTGAGTTTGGTGTCGGCCGCACCGGTTCCAAGCGATCCGGGAATCACGACGAGTAGGTCGACGTCTTCGGAGAAACGTTGGATGAGTCGAACGCTTTCGAGAGGCTTGTCCCATCCTTGAAAACGATCTCAAGGCCGCCGTCGGCTGCCGCTGCGACAGCCACCGTCCGCCTACGAACCAAGGTCACCAAAGGGCCGGGCTCGAAGGCGGCCGGGTTAGCCATGGCCTTCAACCTGATCGAGTCCGCCCAAGACCGTTGGCGGGCCGTCAACGGTTCCCACCTCGTCGCACCCGGCCGCAGGCATACGTCGTAAAAATGCTCGAGTCAGCGTTTGATCCCTGACGAAGTGGGGGAACAGTTGAGCGACCGATCAATTTCAACACGCAAGGAATCACTATGTCAACTGATAAGACAGTTACGAAGGATCTTATGGAAGTACTTGCCGACGGGCAGGAAGGATTCATGAAGGGCGCTGCGAAGCTGGACGAGAGCGACTCGCCCGAGATTGCGACGGTATTTCGTCGATTGGGACAGCAGCGGGCCAGTTTTTACGCCGAGTTGGAGACGATGGCCAAGCAATATGGCGACGACCTCGAGGAATCCGGCTCGGCAGCGGCCAAGCTCCATCGCGGGTGGATGTCGCTGAAGGACGCGATCTCCGGTTCGAGCGCGAAGGGCGTGGTCGACGCCGCCGAGCAGGGCGAGGATCACGCGGTTGCAGCCTACAATGGTGCTCTGGATGGCGACCTGTCAGCGGATCTGCGAACGCTGATCCAGCGTCAGTTCACTGACGTGCAGGCGGCCCACGACACCGTGCGAACGCTGAAGGAGCAGTTGAAGGCGGCGTAGAACTTCAACCCACGGCTGGAACCGACTGTCCGGGTACACCCCGCAACCGTTGTCGCGGTCACCTTGGGGTGGTGCGTGGCACGGCCGCTTGCTTGTCAATGATCGAGCGGGTCGTCGTCTCGCGCGAGGTTCGCCAGCACGCCGACTTTCAGGCGCCGCGCGGCGTGAGCGGGTGGGGTCTGCAGTTCTTCTGCGAGCCGGTCCGTGGACGCGATGACGGAGCAGTTCCGGCCTTGCGCCTTTGCTTCGTACAGCGCGTCGTCTGCGAGTCGTACGGCTTGCTCGAGGCTTGCGCATTGCTCGGCGGCGACGATGCCGAAGCTGACCGTGAACCCGGGCAGGTCGCTGGTGGAGAGGCGTGCCGCCAATTCGAGACGGATTCGATCGATCACGTCGCGGGCCAGTTCGGGAGAGAGGTCGACGAACGCCAAGGCAAACTCCTCACCTCCCCAGCGGGCCATGAGGTCGCTTTGTCGAAGAGACGTCTTGGCGACCTCGCAGAATGTCTTGAGGGCTCGATCACCCGTTTCGTGTCCGTACGTGTCATTCACGCGTTTGAAGTGGTCGATGTCGGCCATGACGTAGGCGAATGGGATGTTGGACCGGCGCATTGCGCGGATGCGGGTCTGGAACGTCCGACGATTCATGAGGCCCGTGAGCGAGTCGGTGGAGGCTTGCTCGTGCGTACGAACCATCGTGCGGAGCATGCCGATACGCGCTCCCGCCTGCGTTGAGAGCATCGTCAGCGCTTCGATCTCGTTGGCGGTCGCAGGTTGACCGACCAGACCGACGGCGTGGATGACGCCCATTGCCCGTCCCATGAAGGTGACCGGGACACAGACCGCGGAGCAGGGGGCAACGCCGCGGTTGCGTAGATGCGGGCACGCGTCGAGCGCCGTACTCGAAGGAAAGGTGACAGCGGAGCCGCTTCGTACGGCGACGCAGGAGAACGGCGAGGCAACGGGGCAGCCTGGGCCGTCAGGGTTGTCGCCGGCGACCACGGCCTGCTCGAGGTTCGATTTGCTGTTGTCGGCGAGGAGCAACTCGACGGACCGTCCCGGCACAACGTCGGCGAGGGTGAGACCGACGACCTCGAGGGCGGCGGCTTCTTCATCGGCCATCTCCAGCGCTCGTTGAACTTTGCTGGATGTCTCCTGTCGGCGGTGATCGGCCAGCAGCGCTTCCTCCCGTAGCCGGAGTTTGGCGAGCATGCTGTTGAACGCGCGGGCGAGACGACCGGTCTCGTCTTCGCCGTGGACATCGGCTTCGGCTTCGAGGTCACCCTCGGCGGCGCGTTCGGCGGCCTGTTGAACTCGGTGCAGCGGATCGCGAATGAGTCGAGTGATCACCCAACTGGCGACGGCCATGACGAACAGCGCGGCTAGACCCAACACTGCGCCGAGGGTTCTGGCATCCGACGAGGCTGTTTTGAAGCGGGCGACTGCGGCGATCCGGCCAGCGTCGGCCAGTTCGGCGAACTTGGACGCGTCCTCGGCCACGAACCCGAACGCGAGACTTTCAGGACCAAGCGTCAGGTTTCGCGCCAGGGTCTGGTCGCCGGCCTGCAGCGCTCCCAATATCAGCTGATCAGTCGCGAGAAAGGTCTGGTAGCCGGTCGCGATCTTGTGGATCAGGGCGAGCGCGACAGGATCGGTCCCAGCCGTCCGGAGGTCTTGGAGGGCGGACTCGAACTCGCCAGCGGCCTGGTCGAACTGTGTGTATGCGGTGGGTCCGTCGAGTACGTAGGCCTGCTGCGCAGCACGAAGATCGGCGGCGACGAAGCGCAGATGATCCGCAGCGCGTGACCGGGCGGCTGCGACGTCAACGATCTGTCTGTTGGCCGACCCGAGCCGCGCGACGGTCAGGAACAGGCAGGCAACAACGAGTGCAAGCACGAGCGTCAATGCGGCGAAGCCGCCAAAGAGCTTGCGCCCCACAGGCAGATCGATCACCCGCTGCCGAACCGACCGGCGGATGAAGCCCGTGTCAGTCGAGGTGTCCGTCAAGAGTCACCTCCTGTTCCCCAATCGTGACCGTGATGCTGAGGTCGCTATCGCCGGCCACGGCGATGTTGTTGCCGTAGTGGACGTCGCGTGCACCGGAGTTCACGTCCTGCATGAGCGTCGGCGGTACGGACGTTCGCTTCCCCGTGCTGCGGTTCAGCACCGAGATGCTGGGTCGTACATTCGAAAGGGGCAGGCCCGTCGAACGGTCATAGATGTGGGCTTCGACGTGGCGAACATTGGGTCCGAGTGGATTTCCTGCGCCAGCGATAACCAGCTCACCCACCGTTGGATGTTCGTTCCGTACCCGTTCTCCGGTGAACATCTCTTCACCCGGAAGCACATTTGCGACCACGATGTAGCGGGGCGTCGACGCGATTCGAGTCCATCCCGCAGCCCCGACCACACTCTGTGGATCATCGGACAGCGAGGTGGATTGCGACGGGTTGACAAACCGGCATCCCGTCGTTGCCACCGCCAAGCACGCCAGACAAGCGAAGCGCAACGTTCGACGCGCGGTGCCGCCGCTCGATCCCGCTTCCAAGGCGAGATCCTTGATCGCGGCCGTGTGGTTCACACCAGCTCATCGGCTTTTCGGCTGCGAACTTGAGCGTCGACTCCCTTGAAAATCAGCGATGGTCGTGTCGGTGATGGAGGTCGGGGACATGGGAGTGGCTGTGCGAGATCGCGGTGTGGATGTGGGGGTGGAGGTGCCGGGCGTGTGAGGGGTCGTCGTGTTCATGGTGGCCGTCGTGGCCGGTGTGCTCGTGTTCGTGTTCGACGGGTTCGTGGGTGTGCGGGTGTTCGTGGCTGCTACCGAGGACGAAGCTGACGCCGCAGCCGGCGATGAGCAGCGCTCCAACTTGACGGCCGGTGACTGGTTCGTCGAAAACGGTCCAGGCCGCGACGGCACCGATGAAGGGCGCAGCGGCGAAGATGAGTTGTCCGCGTGCGGCGCCGAGGTCCCGTGCTCCCGCGACCCAGAGCGTGATGGAGGCTCCGTAACCGATCATTCCAACAGCAATAGCTTTGCCTGCCAGGGTGGCTGACGGGGGTCCGTCGAGGGCGAGTCCGATGGCGAGGTTCGCGGTGCCGGCGAAGAGGCCTTTGGCGAACGTGATCGTCGCTGGGGCGAGGCTGTCGAGCGCGGCGGTGATGCTGTTGTCGACGCCCCAGCAGGCGCAGGCGCCGACGATGAGCAGGGCGCCCCAACGGGCATCGGGCGTACCGCTCCACCCCAGCGTGGCGCCGGCGACGACGACGAGTCCGGCACCGGTGATGACACGGCGGCCGAGGTGTTCGTGGAGCACAAGTCCGGCGAACGCAGCGGTGAAGACGAGTTCGAGGTTGAGCAGGAGCGATGTCGTGGCTCCGCTCGTGCGTTGGAGGCCGGCGGCGAGGAGGAGCGGCCCGAACGCTCCGCCCACCACCACGGCGGTGGAGAGCCGGCCAGCGCTTCGACGAAGCGATTGACGCGATGGTGGACGCCGAAGGACAGGGAGTGCGGTGGCGAGCGCGGCGCCGACGTAGAGGAGTCCGGCGAGGGTGAATGGTCCGAGGTCGCGTGCGAGGCGTGATGCGGCGGGTGCGGAAAGTCCGAAGAAGACGGCGGCCAGGAGGCAGCGCAGGACACCCCGGCGGGACATGACCGCTCAGCCGTGACCGAGGCGGCGCGCGATGGCGTGGGTGAGTTGGAGGATGCGGTGGGTGCCGTCGGCTTCGCCCTTCTCGAAGTCGTCGCCGTCGACTGCGAGGGTGTTGGTCACGTGGGCGACGCATACCACGGGCACGTCGCGGGCGGTTGCGAACGCGTAGAGGGCGGCGGCCTCCATCTCGACGGCATGGACGCCGGCGCGTTCGGCATCGGCAATCGCAGATGCGGTTTCGCGGAACGGTGCGTCGGTGGTCCATGACGTCCCGAAGTGGATCGGTTCGCCGACACCGTGAAGTCCACCTGCGAGCGTGTTCAGCAGCCTAGGGTGGAGGTGGCTCCATTCGGACGGCGGCGTGTAGTGGAGGCTGGTGCCTTCGTCGCGGCGGGCTCGTTCGATGATGACGAAGTACGGCGGTTCGCTGAGGGGGAGAACGCGGCCGGCGGAGGTGACCGAGATGATCAGCGCGCATCCGGATGCGGCGAGCTCTTCGGCGATGAGCACGGCGTACGGCGCGCCGACGGCGCAGGGCACGATGCCGATCTCGATGTCATCGGCTTGGGTGACCCACATCTCGGAGTGGTAGCAGGCCCATCCGTCGTGGAGGTGGCCGGCTTCGATCGAGCGGAGGTGGCGGACGACATCACCGTCGGGATCGAGAAGGCAGACCGCGGGCACCGGCCGATCCGAACGACCGCGTTGGCGTCGGCCTTCTCGGAGGAGGTTCTCGACCTGGAATACCGACTCCTCGGCGTAGGCCTTCGACACCATGATCGGCGGACTGCCGGCGCCGGTCGGTTGCGTGTCGGGCGCAGGTGTGGCGTGGTCCATGGCGACCGCCGACCCTAGGGGCGCAGCACGCGGTCGTGGCTCACCTGCGAATCGAAGATGGCTCGGGCGATGTCGGGCCGCCCGGTGAAGACGCCGTCGACTCCAGCCGCGGCGGCGGCCGTGAGAGTGCTGGGGTCGTCGATTGTCCATGTGTAGACGGCCATGCCGTGTTCGTGGTCCCACCTGACGGTTTCGGCAGTGAGCGTCCGGCCGCCGGCGGAAAAGGGCGGTTGGGCGAGCGGTGATGGCGAGCACCACGGCGTACCGGTGGCTCGGACATTCCGGATGGTGGCGAAGACTGCGTCGGTGACCGTGATGGCGACTTCCGGGCAGATTGCCGAGAACGTCTCCGCGGCCGCGTCTCCGGCCGATCCCACATACACATCCGTGGTTCGGTGGAGCCGTCGCAGCAATCTGCAGAGTGACTGTTCGCCGCCGGTCGTCTTGAGCTCGAGTGAGACGCGGCGGTGGGGGAACGCGTTGAGGATCCCTTCAACGGTCGCGACGGTGACGCCGTGTCCGCGGAGCGGGTAGTCGTGGTTCGGTCCGGGCCAGGTGCGCGCGGCGTCGAACGTTCGCAGCTCCGCGAGGGTCTTGGTGCGAATCGATCCGGTCGTACCGGTCATGCTGCGCAGGTCGTCGTCGTGGGCCGCGACGAGCACACCATCAGCCGTGATGCGCACGTCGGCATCGACGATGTCGGCGCCCGCGTTGACCGCAGCGCGCATCATTGCAACGGTGTTCGGTGGTCCGAAGTAGGCGCTGCTGGCATGGGCGATAACGAGAGGTTTGGGGCTGCGGAACCTGCTCGTCGGACAGACCCATGGGGCCGCGCCCGTCGAGGCGCACGATGACACGATCGCCATCAGCGCGGCGAGTGAAGCTGCCAGCGCGACTGATCTGACGCCAGCTCGCGGGCTCCACCGCGGCCTCACGGCCGCATCAACGTCGGCTCGGCGTTTCGGCCTCAGACCCACCGGCGCTGTGGTCGGGCCCATAGCGGTTCGTTCGCTGGGGGATGACTCGCTTGCGCACCCGGACCTGAGGGTCGATGATCAGAGGGAATCGGGGATCCGGACCGTCGTGTGCGTGTTCGGTGTCCACGTCTGAAATGGGGGAACGATGCACCAGAACCTGCGCGACGTTCGCACGATCGATGCCGTCCTGGCCCACGCCCGGGCGCAGCTCGATCGGTTGACCCCTGTCGAGGCCTGGTCCAGGCTGCGAACGGAGGGTGCGTTGATCATCGACATCCGAACCCCTACCGATCGTGGTCGCGATGGCGTGATCCCCGGATCGCTGCACCTCCCTCGCACACTCCTCGAGTGGCGGGTCGATCCGACAAGCCTCCGCGCCCATCCGGCGGTCGGCAGCTACGAGCGTTGTTTGGTGCTCGTCTGCAATGAGGGATATTCGTCCAGCCTCGCCGCGATCGCGTTGCACGAGATCGGCTTCACGAATGCGACCGACATCATCGATGGCATTCGCGGTTGGCAAGAGGCGGGTCTGCCGCTTGTTGCACCGATGCCGCTGCAGGTCGGTCTGCGCGATGGTGACGGGCCACCCGAACCGTTGTTTCCGCGAGGGGCGGCCGCGGTCGGCGGCTGATTCGGTCACTCGGTCCTGGTGTCCCGGATTGAGCCGACGCGGACCTGGGCGGCGTCGGAGGCCGGGAGGGCTCGGCCGATCGCGCTGATGAGGATGGAGGCAACGGAGCGGCCGAGGCTTGCACGGTTGCGTTGGAGCAGATCGACCCGCCTGGGTGCGGACTTGATTGTTGCGAGCGTTTCGGCGATGTGTGCGCCTACCTTGTCGAGGCTTTCGTGCATCTCGGCGTGGAGTGCAATTGCGTCGGCCGCAGGCACGCCGGCGTCGATGAGATCGGCGACGATGGCGATCGCCGAAGGTGCGCACACCATCCAGCAGTCGGCGACATCGCCTTTCGTCGCAGTGATCAGCCCGGCGCGGAGCGCAGCCTTGCGGAGTCGCTTCTCGGTCAAAGCGGGGAGCAGCTCGTGCAACTGGTCGCTGGTGACGAGAAGGGGCGCCTCGTCGATTGGAGCATCCGGGTGTGTTGCGGTTCCGCCGATGATCTGTTTCAAGGGTCGACCACGTTCCCACGAGTCGAACAGGTCACTCATGCCGGCGAGTGAGTAGCCACGTTCCTGAAGTCGACCGATGGCGGCAAGCCGCTCGACGTGCGCCGGCCCGTAGATCCCGACGCGTCCCCGACGGGCCGGGGGTGCCAGCAGTCCGGCGGTCTGGTACTGGCGAATGGTGCGGGTCGGAACGCTGGTTCGGGCGGTCAGTTCATCGATCGTGAAGGTCTCGTCCACGGGGCGAACCTTACTCTCTATTGACAACGTTGACTGTTGCAGTATTTACTGTCACAGTGATGGTTGCAGATGCTGAGATGGCCGGGCCATTGCTGGCTGAGCTGTCCCGGGTGAGCGGTGACAGGCTGGCGTTCCGCTCGGCGCCGGCGCGCATGACCGGCGGGTTCTGGGCGCAGATCTTCAGTTTCGAGCTCGAGAAGCCCCCGACGCCGTTCGCCGGACCGCTGGTGCTACGGGTGATGCCCGATGCCGTGTCCGGCCGCCGGGAGACGGTCGTGCAGTCGTGGGTGGGCGACAGCGGCTATCCGGTTGCGCCTGTTCTCCATTCCGGAAGCGCCCATGGCCTCGGCGCAGCGTTCATGGTGATGCCCCGGATAGCAGGTAGGTCCCCGCTGGCAGATCTCCGACTGGGACCGGCATTGGTTGGACTGCGCCGAATCCTGCGATCGATCCCGGAGCTTCTGGCCGATGCGACCATTCGGCTCCACGCGCTCGACGTGACACCGTTGGGGGAACTGTTGGCCAACGTCGGCGACCGCGCGTCGGACGGGGGAGCCGCACCATTTCTGGACATGGTCGAGCGGGCCTCGGTGTGCGGCTCGGCCGGCTTTGACGAGCTGATCCGTTGGTTCGACCGCAACCGGCCCGTGGCGTCGCGCAAGGTGCTTTGTCACGGCGACCTGCACCCGTTCAACCTTCTCGTCGACGACCACGGCGCGCTGACCGTCCTCGACTGGACGGGTGCGACAATCGCAGCGCCGGAGATGGACATCGGGTTCACGGCGGGGCTGCTCCGCTGCGCACCAATCGCCGTGCCCCGAGTGATCGCACCGGTCATCGCCAGGATCACCGATCATCTCGCTGACTCGTTCGTCAGCGCCTGCCACAAGGAGTCTCCACTGGACGCGTCGCTGCTCGCGTGGTGGGAGGCACTCCAGTACGCCCGCTGCCTTGCCGAGGTCGCGCGTGCTCGGGTCACGCCCGGATCAGCAGTTGGCCCCACGCATCCGTTCGAAACGTCGGCGCCCTCGATGGTGAATCGCCTCCGCGGGCTGACCCAGGTCGCGGTGAAGCTTCCCGCCCCGCGCCGGTAGTGCGCGCTTCCACCCGGTCAATCGGGAGAAGCGGGATGCCCGCCGTCGCAGACGCAGAACTCGTTCCCTTCGGGATCGGCCATCACGACCCACCGTGTGCCGTGCTCGCGCTGCGCGTCCGCCCCGGCGCGGACGCCGCCGATGCCGCTGAGTCGGGTGACCTCGTCATCGACGAACGGGGTCTCGATGTCGAAGTGCATTCGGTTCTTGGCCGTCTTCGGCTCGGGCACGTGCTGGAGGAGCAGCTTGGGCTGGCGGCGCGACGGATCGGTCAGGAGGACATAGCTGCCGGCTCGGCCTGCAATCGTGTACCCGAGCGCGGCGGACCAGAACTGGCTGAGCAGTTCTGGGTCGGCGCAGTCGAGCACAAGGCCGATTGACGTCACCGGTCCCGGGGTCGGTATTTCGGGGTCGACGAGAAGGTCATCGGTCATGGTGTGTCGCCCTTCCCGACTGCCACGGGCAGTCCGGCTCGTTTCCATTCCGGGAAGCCGTCAATCAGGCGGCGGGCGCGAAAGCCGCGACGGTTGAGCTCACGCACCGCGTCGTCGGCGTACACGCAGTAGGGGCCCCGGCAGTAGGCGACGATTTCGCCCTCCTTCGACAGGGCCCTGAGCTGGCGTCGTAGCTCGGCTATCGGCACCGACCGTGCACCCGTGATGTGACCGGCGGCGTACTCGGCGGCCGGGCGGACGTCGAGCACGACGACCTCGTGGCGCTTCAATCGTGCAGCCAGCTCTTTGCGGTCGACGAGGTCGATGCCTGTGCGGTCACCCAAATATGCATCTGCGAGGCGTGCGAGTCCGGCGACGTGTTCGCTGGCTACCTCGCGCATCGCCTCCCACAGTTGGGCGACGCGTTCGCTTGCGAGCATGTAGAAGATCCGGGTGCCGTCGCGTCGGGTCGTGAGAAGACCCGATCGTGCCATGGCTCGCAGATGGTGGGACGTGTTGGCCACGCTCTGACCGATCTCGGTGGCGATGTCCTCGACCGGTCGTTCTCCCTGCGCCAGCAATTCGATGATCTCGGCCCGCCGTCCGCTGGCGAGTGCTTTCGCGACTTCGGCAAACCCGTCGTAGAGAGCGTCCTTCTCGGCCCGGTGACCCATGCCGACCATTTTGAAGCCCACAAAACCTGATGTCAAGTATTCAAATGATCACTTGACGAGAGAGTTTGAAGGTCGCATGATCCATACGGTGACGATGCGGGTGAACCTGTTTGTCGACGAGGGGCTCGGTCATTCGTCGTACCTGGTCGATCTCGGGGACGGCAGCGCGGCGCTGATCGACCCGCCCCGGTTCCCCAGTCCCCACCAGCGCGTTGCCGAGACAGAAGGGCAGGTACTCGCCTGGACGATCGACACCCATTCGCACGCCGACTACGTCACCGGCAGCCCGGCCCTTGCTGCCGGAGGGGCGACCTTCATCGCCCCGGCTGCATCGCGGCTCGTCACCCCACACCGTGCGATCAATGACGGAGAGCAGGTCCGGCTCACTCCGGCGATGCGACTTACGGCGCTCGCCACACCGGGGCATACGCACGACCACTTCGCCTTCGTCCTCGAGCAGAAGGGTCGGGCGGTGGCACTGTTCAGCGGCGGCTCGCTGATGGTCGGCGCCGTCGGCCGGACGGACCTTTGCGGACGGGACCTCGCCGAACCGCTCGCGCACCAGATGTTCCAGTCGCTGCGCCGCTTCGACGGCCTGCCCGATGACGTGACCGTGTACCCGACACATGGTGCCGGCTCGTTCTGCTCCGCTCCCGGTACCGCGGAACGCACCAGCACAATGGCGCGCGAACGTGCCACCAACCCGCTCTTCGCCCTTACGAACGAGGACGAGTTCGTCGCCACGCTGCTCGCCGGGTTCGGCACCTTCCCGCCGTACTTCGCGTGGCTGCCGGAGCTGAACCGGCGGGGTCCGACCCGGTACGACTCGCTCCCGACGCTGCCCTCCTTGAGCGCGGACGAAGTTGCCCACCTCGTCGCCTCAGGTGCGATCGTGGTCGACTGCCGACCGCCTTCCCACTTTGGCGCAGGCCACGTGCCGGGATCGCTGTCCAACACCCTACGGCCGGTGTTCGCCAGCTGGCTGGGCTGGCTTGTCGAGCCGGATCGCCCGATCGTGTTCGTACTCGGTCCCGGCCAGGATCGACGCGACCTGGTCCGCCAATGCCTCGACGTCGGCTGCGAGCACCTTGCCGGGGAACTCGAAGGCGGCGTCGAAGCGTGGGCCGCGTCCGATCGAAATGTCGCCACCTTGCCTTTCGACGACACACTCGATCCGGCCCGGACTTTCGTCGACGTCCGCCAGGCGGTCGAGTTCGCGACCGGTCATGTTCCTGGCGCCCGCAACATCGAGCTGGGTGCCATCACCGCCGCCGTATTGGCTGACGGACCGGTCACGGCGATGTGCGGCCATGGTGAGCGCGCCATGACCGCAGCCAGTCTGCTGGCCCGCTGTGGGCGACGCGACGTGAGTGCATTCGACGGTGGCCCGGAGACCTGGGTGGCGTCATCCGGTCACGCGTTGGCGCTGGGCCGATGACCAGTACCGACGACCGGAGCCGCGACACTCCCCCCGCCGGGCTCCGTTTGGGGCTGGCGGAGAACGTCTCGCAGTTCGCGTTGCTCGTCGGTGTGAACGCGCTCGTCGGCGGCATGATCGGCCAGGAGCGCACCGTCCTCCCGCTTCTCGCAAAGGACGTGTTCGGGCTCACTGCGTTGACGTCCACGCTCACGTTCATCGCTGCGTTCGGCATTGTGAAAGCCGCCACGAACTTCTTCGCCGGCACGCTTTCCGATCGTTACGGCCGCAGACCGGTCCTGATCGCAGGATGGATCATCGGCGCACCCGTTCCGTTGCTGCTGATGTGGGCACCGACATGGGGCTGGGTGGTGTTCGCCAACGTCCTGCTCGGCGTCAATCAAGGGCTCACCTGGTCGACGACGGTGATCATGAAGATCGACCTCGTGGGACCGGCACGGCGCGGGTTCGCAATGGGCCTCAATGAGGCCGCCGGGTATGGAGCAGTCGCTGTCACCGCACTCGCGACCGGGTTCATCGCCGAACACGCCGGACTCCGTCCCGAACCGTTCTTCCTCGGCCTTGCGTACGCCGCCCTCGGGCTCGGCCTCTCCACCGTGTTCGTCCGTGAGACGCGCGATCACGCGCGCTACGAAGCCGCGAGCCGCATACCGACCACCGAGCAGCTTCGCGCGACCCTCACGACTGGCGAGATCTTCCGACTCACCTCGTTTCGGGACAAGGCGCTGTCGTCGTGCTCGCAGGCCGGGCTGGTCAACAACCTCAATGATGGGCTCGCCTGGGGTCTGTTCCCGATCCTGTTCGCCGAGGCCGGGCTCTCGGTCGGTCGCATCGGCATCCTCGCCGCCTTGTACCCGGCAGTCTGGGGCCTCGGCCAGCTCTACACCGGCGGACTGTCCGACCGCATCGGACGCAAACCCCTGATCGTCATCGGCATGCTCACCCAAGCAGCCGCGATCACCTTGATCGGCGCCACCCACACGTTTGCGGCATGGGCGCTCGGTGCGGTCCTGCTTGGTGCCGGGACCGCGATGGTCTACCCGACGCTGCTCGCTGCCGTCGGCGACGTCGCCCACCCCAGTTGGCGCGCCCGCTCCATCGGCATCTACCGCCTCTGGCGCGACGGCGGCTTCGCCGTCGGCGCGCTCCTGGCCGGCATTCTCTCTGACACCATCTCGATCGCTGCCGCCATCTACGCGGTTGCCGCGCTCACCGCCGCCTCCGGCCTCGTCGTCGCAGTCCGCATGTACGAAACCCACCCAAAGCCGATGGTGGAGTCGAGACCGCGTGTGCTCGAGGCCTGAGCGGCAACGGCACGCCGCCCAGGTCAGGCCGGTTGCTCTGCGCGGAGCGGTTCGTGGCCAACGAGCCGGGCTGAGCGAGATCGCCTGCGATCAGATGATCTTCAGCGCGGCTGCTTCGCCGGCGCGGTAGTGCCCAGGCAGGTTGTCGACGATGACGTAGCTACCGGGCGTGAGTTTCGCCGTGAACGTCCGCGTTGCGCCGGGCAGCACCTTTACGGCTTCCTTCACCACCCGAGCCTGGGGCGTATGTTCATTGAACTGCCCGGACGCTTTGATCGGCAGCTTCGCAGGGTCGAGCGTGGTGCGAACGATATCGATCTCGTGCACGGTCTTGTCCGGGTTCACGACGTTGAACACGACAGTGCCCGAGGCTGACGTGGCGGGCGAAACGATGATGGTTTTCGTCGTGACCGTGATCTTGACCGGTACTGGCGGGGTCGTCGTGGCCGCACTTGCTGTACCTACAGCGGTGAGCACCATGACGAGCATGGGCAACGCGACCCTTCGGGGTCGATGACGTCGTACTGAAAGCTCTTGCCGGGTTGATGCGCATGTGGTCTGCCGGAAGCGGTTCATAGGGACTCGGGATCGAGCGTAGGTCACTCGATGACCGAGACGTCGTTTGGCCCGATGCGCCGAGACGGGTTGTCGTACCGGATGTCGCGGTAATTCCTCGCCAAGCATTCCGGGGGTTCTCACCGCGCTCGCCCGGCGGGCAATCGACGAAGCGGTAGCCGCGGCGAGCAAGAAGATGCTGTTCCCGGAACGGGTGCTGCTGATTGACCGTGCTGATCTGCCGTACGCAGTTTCCTGCGCGTCGTTGCCTGGACACGCGTGTGGAGTGATGTTTTGACCGCGTGTGGAGAGATGTTTACATCGCGTGTGGAGAGATGTTTACATCGCGTGTGAGTAGACTTCCTGAATGGTCGACTATGTCGAACGGTTGGCTGACCGCACCCTCGCTGCGCTGCTGGTCGACCACCCGGCGGTGCTGCTGGTCGGTCCACGGGCGTCGGGAAGGACGACGACGGCCCAGCGCCTAGCCGGTAGCTCTGCAAACCTGGGGAGGGAGGCCGAAGCGGCGGTTTTCCGGGCCGACCCTGACGCAGCGCTCGTAGGAAGGGCCGAGCCTGTGCTCATCGACGAGTGGCAGGTCGTACCCGACGTCCTTGGCGCGGTCAAGCGCGCCGTTGACGCCGAGCCGAGGCGTGGTCGCTTCCTGATCACCGGGTCGGCACGTGCTGATCTCGACGCCGAAACGTGGCCCGGCACGGGCCGACTTGTGCGACTGCGCATGTTCGGACTGTCTGAGCGAGAGGTGGATCGCAACATCGGCGGACCGCTGTTCCTGAACAGGATCGCCGACGGCGAGACGCCTTCGGCTGGCCGCACGACACTGGGTTTACGTGACTACGTCGCCGTTGCGATGCGGGGCGGCTTTCCCGAGCCGGCACTGCGTCTCGACCGCCGGGCGCGGGAGCGATGGTTCGACGGGTACGTCGATCAGTTGGTGACCCGCGACGCGGCCGAGATCGAGCATCGGCGAAGCACCGTTCGTCTGCGCGCGTACCTTGAGGCGTACGCCCTCAACTCCGCTGGTGTCGTCGATGAGACGACGCTGATCGCTGCGGCACAGACCAACCGCCGTTCTGCCGACGCCTACCGCGACGTGCTGCTCAGTCTGGGTGTGATCGACGAGCTCCCGGCATGGACGCCGAACCGGCTTCGCCGTATGACGCTCGCGCCGAAGCGCTACGTGGTCGACGCAGGATTGCTCACCGCGCTCATGAACGTCGACGAAAGGGGAGTGATGGGCGACGGCGACGTGCTCGGACGGCTGATCGAGACGTTCGTCGTCGCGCAGCTTCGCACCGAGATCGAGCACCTCGACCGGCGTGCCCGTATGTTCCATCTCCGCCAGCAGGACGGCCGACGCGAGATCGACGTGATCGTCGAGCTCGACGGTGGCCGGGTCATCGCCATCGAGATCAAGGCAACCTCCGCACCGACCGCGCACGATGCCCGTCACCTTCGCTGGCTGCGCGACGAGCTCGGCGTCCGCATGATCGCCGGCATCGTCCTGCATACCGGCCCGCGCTCGTTCGCGCTCGACGACCGACTGACGGCGCTACCGATCAGCACCGTGTGGGCGTGACCTGGCCGAGTCAACCGTCGAGACCCACCGAGCGGAGCCGCACCCGGGATGAGCGGACTTCGGTAGTGTCCGTGGCTCATCTTCAGGGTGGGTGGTGGACTATTGGACCGTTCGTTGGAACCCGGCGTCGTCGCCGATCGGCCGACCGGCACGGTCACGTTCCTGTTCACCGATGTCGAAGGCTCGACCCGTGCATGGGACTCCCATCCGGAACAGATGAACGCAGCCGTCGCGCTGCACGACCAGATCGTCCGCCGTTGCGTCACGGCACACCGAGGCTACGTGTTCGCGACGGCCGGCGACTCGTTCAGCGTCGCGTTCCCGACGGCCGGTGATGGTGTCCGAGCGGCGCTCTCGGTGCAGCACGATCTCGCCGCTGCGGCCTGGCCGGACCACGTCGTCCTCGCCGTGCGGATGGGGCTGCACACTGGGCATGCGAACGAACGCGGCGGCGACTACTTCGGACCCGCGGTGAATCGCGCCGCCCGGCTGATGGCTACGGCGCATGGAGGGCAGGTGGTGTGCTCGCACGTCACTGCGCAGCTGGCCCGGCCGGACCTCGGCGACCGCGTCGAGCTGCACGACCTCGGCGAGGTCCGACTCAAGGACCTCCTCGATCCGGAGCAGGTGTTCGGCGTCGTCGGCACCGGACTGACGTCGGCGTTCCCGGCGCTGCAATCACTCGATCGGGCGCGGCACAACCTGCCCGTCCAGCGCAGCCGCCTCATCGGCCGCGATGCAGACGTTGCCCGCATCATCAAGGTCATGCACGAACACCGCGTGATCACGCTGACCGGCATCGGCGGCTGCGGGAAGACCCGCCTGGCGCTGGCCGTTGCCGCGGAGGTCAGCGAGTTGTTCGAGGACGGTGCGTGTTTCGTGGAGCTGGCTCCCGTCGCCGACGGCGAACGCGTCGCCGAGGTCGTCACGGAGGCACTCGGTGTCCGTGTAGGAAGCGGTGCGACGGCAGCAGAACGGCTCGCCGCGATCGCTTCTTTCCTCGCCCGCCGCGACGTGCTGATCGTGCTCGACAACTGCGAGCACCTCCTCGACCCCGTCGCCGAACTGGTCGAAGCGATCATGAGCTCCGGTACCCAGGCACGGGTGCTGGCGACGAGCCGCGAGGCACTCGAGGTCGACGGGGAACAGACCCATCGCGTCTCGTCGCTCGATGCCGGCACCCCGGGCCGTGACGGCGACGACAGCCCCGCCCTCGAACTGTTGTTGGAACGTGCCGGTGCGATGCACACCGGTCTGCAGTTCGATGGTGCGGACCGGCTTGCGGCGATCGAGATCTGCCGCCGCCTCGACGGACTTCCGCTCGCGATCGAGCTGGCTGCCGCGCAGCTTGGGCTGTTCGGGCCGCAGGAGCTCCTCGCCCGTCTCGACCGGCGCTTCGAGTTGCTGGTCGGCGGTCGAAACCGCCGACGACAGCGGCAGCAGACGCTGCAGGCCGTCATGGACTGGAGCTGGGAGCTGCTGACGGGCGACGAGCAGCGGCTCCTCGCATGGCTGTCGGTGTTCTCGGGCGGCTGGACGCTCGACGCGGCCGAGGGCGTGTGTTGGCCGCTGTCGCTGCCCCTCCCGGCCTCTCTGCGCTCGCTCGTCGCGAAGTCGTTGGTCGAACCGACGAAAGGTCCCAACGGCACGCGGTATCGGATGCTGGAGACGGTTCGGTTGTTCGCCCAGCAGAAGCTGGTCGACCTCGGTGAGCCCGCAGCGGCACGGCAGGCGCACGGCGATTGGTTCGTGGCGTGGGTCGAGGCGGTGCCGTTCGACGAACGGCTCCTGTCGGTCGCCTGGCACAACCGGATGATGCCGGATCTCGACAACCTGTTTGCGGCGGTCGACTGGGCCCTCGATGCTGGCAACGTGGCCAATGCAGCTTGCCTTGTGGGTTCGAGCGGTGGCCTGTTCGTCTCCGGCATCGCCTCCGCACAGGGCGTCCGCTGGACGTCACGGCTCATCGCCTGTGAGCTCGAGGCCGGCGTCCGGGGGAGGGTGCTCGTGAGCGGATCGCTCGCTGCGGTCTCCGCGGGCACTCATGACCTGGTGGAGGGATGGGCCAAAGAGGCGGCCGCGTTGAGCCGCGACCGGGAGCCCATCGTCGAGTCGATCGCCTCGACATGGCAGGCGACACCGTTGATGCTGCGCGCGCCCGATCGGGTGCCGGCCCTTCTCGAACGTGCCCGGGAGGCAGCCGTGGCGGCCGATTCAGCCCTTTGCCGTGGCTTCTCTGACGCGTGGGCGGTCGTCGCCGAGTTCTGTGTCGCGCCCCAGGAGTCTTCGGTCGTATCGCCGCTCGACGCGGCACGATTCGGCGGGGCGCACTCCTTGGGGTGGAACTGCGCGATCGCCGTCGGCGTCATGACCGAGGCACTGCTCGGCCGGCTTGACCTCGCTCTCGAGATTGCTTCCAACCGAAGCCCACTTTCGCTGATGGACGATCTGTCCGGCATCCATGAGGTGCTCGCAACGGCCATCGCCGGCGACCCCGAGCAGGCGATCGGGATGGCATGCCAGTTCATACGAGTCGTCGACCGGCTCGGCGACGTCATGTGCCACGCCGAGCTCGTGCTGGTCCTCGGGATCATCCGTCTCCGACTCGACGATGCGGCATCCGCCCTGTCGTACTTCGAGGCGGCGAAGCGCGCACCGATGTTCGGACCCCACTACTACCGCGTCCTGGTCGATCAGGCCGCGCTCGCCCGCACTGCGATTGCGGATCCGGCCGCGATCGCAGCGGCAGTCGCACGCGGCCGGGCGCTCGGTGTCGAGGCGATCCTCGACCTCGAGCTGCGCACGCCTCGATAGCCGTGTTTCCGCGCCGCCGTGTTCGAAGGACTCCGCCACAACGCCAAGCGGTCGGCCGCCGCGCTCCGGATCGACCCTACGAACAGCGGGCCTGCGAAGACGCTCCGTTCGCGTGAGTCGAAGCAACCTCGGCCCGGCGCTTGGCGGATGCCGGTGAGCGCGGCGGATCGGGACGCCACGCGGCCATACACGTGCGCCATCCGTGACGATTCGAAGCCCGACAGTGCCAAACGGGTGCGGTGAGCGACATTGTGCTCCTGCCGTCGTGCCGATCCGCCGCGCTCTCGTTGCTGGGCCTGCTGGGCGTTGCTGGGCCTGCCCGGTAGTGGCGCAGTCGTCAGTAGATCGCGTCAGATGCCTTCGGAACCACGGCGCCCCGTGCCAGGGCAAGGTCGTCGGTAAGCGCGCTTCGCATCGCGACGACGTCGGTGGAGACGGTGAGCATGCGGAAACCCTGTTCGAGCCGCCGTTCGACAAGCGGGGCCGTGGTGTGGATGCCGGGCACGACACCTGCCCTTCGGCATGCCGCGACGATGGTGGCCAGCGCATCGTCGAACGCCGCATCACCGTCGTTGTTCCGGGGCGGGAGCCCGAGCGACACGGACAGGTCCGCAGGTCCGACGTAGACCGCGTCGATGCCCGGCACGGCCAGGATCGCGTCGAGGTTGCCAATCGCTTCAGCGGTCTCGATCATGGGGATCACGGCGATGTTGGCGTGCGACCAGGAGTGGTAGTCGGGCCGGCGGATGCCAACGATGGTCGGTCCGTAGCTCCGCGTTCCATGGGGTGGGTACCGGCACGCCCGCACGACCGCAGATGCTTCATCCGGCGTGTTCACCATCGGCACGATCACGCCCTCGGCACCCGCATCGAGCAGCTTGGCGACGATCCCCGGCTCGTTCCACGGGGCTCGGACGATGGGACGGGAGCCGCCGAGGAGCACCGCCTGGACCATGGCGACGCTGATCTGGTAGTCGAGCGCGCCGTGCTGGTTGTCGAGGCAGACGTAGTCGAAGCCTGCGCGAGCTGCGATCTCGGCCGAGAGAGTGGACGGGATGCTCAGCCACGCGCCCATGGTCGAGGCACCGTTGGCCCATTCCGTGCGAAGGGTGGTCATGTCAGGCTCCGTCCTGCATCCCGGCCGAGCTCGGCGAGGATGGCGTCTGTATGTTGGCCCACTGATGGGATGGGATCCATCCGCTCGCCAAACCCGTCGAACACCGCGACCGGGCGTAGTGCCGGGAGGGGACCGACTGGCGAGCCGACTTCACGCCAGCGATCGCGTGCGCTCATCTGAGGATGCCTGATGAGGTCGGCCACCTGGTTCATCGATGCGTTGGCGATGTCTGCCGCGTCGAGACGCTCCAGCAGCGTCGCGATGTCGAGCCCGGCGAGGACGCCTTCGATGATCGCCACCAACTCTTCGCGGTGCTCGACCCGAAGTGGTCCGGAGACGTACCGTTCGTGATCGGCCAGGCCTGGCTGCTGAAGCACGACAGCACAGAATCGGCGCCACTCGCGATCGTTCTGCACGCCGAGCTGCACGGAACGGCCGCCGCCGACGGCGAACTTCCCATACGGGACGATCGATGCTGACGCGGCCTCGTCAGACGTTCCAGACTTTGTCGTCGAACGACGGTCTGGGCGGCTTTCGGCCACGAAGTTCTGCGCCGATACCACCGCGGTGAAGCACATTGCCTTTGCGCGTGTAACGTCTCCTCTGAATACAGCAGAAGGCCATTTCCGGCCATAGCAAATGAAGGGGGCGCCAAACATGGCGACCGGTACAGTGAAATGGTTCAACGCGGAGAAGGGCTTCGGCTTCCTCTCTCAGTCCGATGGAGCCGATGTTTTCGTACATCACTCCGCAATCGACAAGCAGGGCTACCGCTCGCTTGACGAAGGCGAAGCAGTGACGTTCGACGTCCAGCAGGGACCGAAGGGGCTTCAAGCCACCAACGTGCGCCCAGCGTAGCCTCCGGCGCTCGGCGCCAAGAAGAACGAAACATGCGAGGTCAGTCCGTTCAGGGCTGGCCTCGCTGCCGTTTGCGGTGCCGGTCCGGGCGGTTTGTGATCAGGACACCTCGATGAGGAAATGGCTGGTTGAACATGGGGTACCTCCGGCGTCGGATCGCACTTGTGCCGTTGCTGTTGGCGACGGTCAGCTTCTTGACCTTCTGGTCGCTCCGACTGATCGGAACGAACCAGGAGATCCTCCAAGGGATGCTGAGCACCAACTACACCGAGGAGAACGCGGCCCGCCTCGCCAAGGAGCTCGGTCTCAACCGGCCGTTCTTCGCGCAGTACTTGCACTGGCTCACGAACCTGGTCACCGGTGATCTTGGAACGTCGTTCTACAGCCGCCAGTCGGTCTGGTCGTACCTGAAGACGGGCCTGCCGACGTCACTCCAGCTCGTGGTCATGTCGATGGTGCTCGGCCTTGGGCTGTCGATGCCGCTCGGCATCATCGCCGCCTACCGGTCGGGCACCAAGCTGGACAGGGCCATCGGCCTCATCAGCTTTGGACTGCTCTCGCTCCCTGGATACGTGATCGGCATCATTCTGCTGTTCACCTTCGGTGTCCGCCTGCGCTGGTTCCCCGCAGGCCAGAGCGTGCCCTTCTCGCACAGTCCGTGGCAGGCCACCTATCACCTCATCGTGCCGTCCTTCACTCTGGCGCTCGGCCTCATGGCCACGTTCCAGAGAGCGCTGCGTACCGACATGGTGAACAGCCTGCAGGAGGACTACATCACACTGGCCAAGTCGAAGGGCCTCTCCGACCGGTACATCCTTCTGCGCCACGCGCTGCGTCCGTCGAGCTTCACCCTGCTCACGTTGGCCGGCATCAACCTCGGCGGCCTCATCGGCAATGCCTTCATCGTGGAGAACCTGTTCGCCCTCAACGGGCTCGGCCGCAAGGTCATCCAGGCGCTGTTCCAGCGCGACATCCCGGTCGTGCTGAGCGGCGTGATGATGATCACCTTCGTCTATGTCGTCACCAGCACCGTCGTCGATCTCCTCTACGGCGTGCTTGATCCACGGGTGCGCCAATTGCGGGCCATGTCCTGACGATCAGAATCGATGACGCCGTGCAATGCAGCGAGGTCGCCACTGCGTTCCTGCTCGGCGTATCGGCCAAGCTCACCGGATGCTGACACCGTGCACTGGCCGGCGCGGTTGGGCTGCATCGCCGCGACCCGAGCACTTTGGGACACCTCCCTCCCGCACGTACGCCCGCCTGACCCGTCCACCCATCTGACGCCGCCGACCATCATGGCTAACCCACGCGAAATTCGCCCCTTTGCGAGATCACCTATATATCGCCGGGGAGTCGGGCGGGTCGCGATCCGGGTTTGTGAGTGCGGCGACGGGTCGGTGGTCACTGGATGTCTCGGGGCACGGCCCGGAAGCTGCCGGGTGTCGTGCCGGTCTCGCGGCGGAAGAACTTCACGAAGTTGGATGGTTCGGCGAAACCCAATTGGGCCGCGATGCTGGCAGCGGGTTCGGTGGTGTGGGCCAGAAGACGTTTGGCCTCCAGGACGATTCGTTCGACGAGCATTTCCTTGGCAGTGACGTCGCTCACCGCTTGCGTCGCTCGGTTCAGTGTCTTCTGTGAGCATCCGAGTTGTCGGACGTAGGGCGCGACGAGGTGCCAGCGTCGAAAATCGTTCTCGATGGCGGCGCGGTAGCTGCGTACGCGTT
Organism: Acidimicrobiia bacterium; assembly: GCA_043739745.1. GTDB lineage: Bacteria > Actinomycetota > Acidimicrobiia > Acidimicrobiales > JANYDT01 > JAYUDQ01. The sequence continues at coordinate 22,191 of JAYUDQ010000471.1, forward strand.
CGAGCGACAGTGGATCGATCAAGGATGCGACGGCTGATCGAGTGTGCGCGAAACGCAACCGGGTCATCAGGACCCGTGCTTCGAGCGCGAGCAGGGTGTTGAGGTCGTCGGGACCACCGTCGATGGACGCGTCGGACCGCATCCGAGCGAATAACTCGGTGATCGACGCTGTCAGCTCACCGTGGGTGCCCACATACGTAGGGAGGTTGTCCGTGGCTGCATCGGTGAGCTCGGAGCGAACGATCATCATGCCGCCGTCCCAGTCGCCGGGAGACCCAAAACGGTGTACCTGGCCGGGACGGATCAGCAGGCAGGCACCGGCCGAGCAGCGGTAGGTCTCGAAGTCGACCGTGTGTTCGTAGCTGCCGGATCGCACGAAGATCATACAGAGGAAGTCGACTCGCTCGAAGCCTCGATTGTTCACGCGTACGACGCGTTCGCGGAGGTCGCTCGCGTCGATCAGTTCGACGTCGAAGCGATGTCCCTCCGGTGGACTGTATCGAACGGGTTTCACCACTTGCCCAATGTCCTGTTTCTACCACAATCGGACCACTCCTGACCTTGAGAGGACAGCGTCGGTTCCTTACGGTGAACACAGCTCAATCAGGGAGAACGGATCAACCATGGACATTCGAGGACTCGGCTACATCGGCGTCAACGTGAATGACATTGGGGCATGGCGCTCATATGCAGAACTGCTGGGAACGATGGTTGTTCCGAGCGAGGGCGGCTTCAAGATCAGGATCGACGATCGACCGTTCCGGGTCGCCGTGCGACAGACCGACGCAATGGACGGACTCCTATTCGCTGGATGGGAGCTGCCAAACGCCGCTGCGCTGGACCAGGCAGTCGAGGAGCTCACAGCGGCGGGTTTCAACTATCGCACGGCCGGTGCGGACGAGTGCGCTGAACGCCACGTGCGAGGGATGATTCGAACGACCGACCCGGGAGCGTTCGAGCTGGAGCTGTTCCACGGGCCGGTCCTCGATCACGAAGCCTTTGTGTCGCCAACGGGGCTGTCCGGCTTCGTGACCGGCGACATGGGGCTCGGACACATCGTGCTCAAGTCTTCGAACCTCGCCGACTCGGTCGATTTCTACACGAAGGTACTCGGCTTCCGAGTGAGCGACTTCTGGAGAGTCGGAGATGACGACGTCGTTTTCGCACACTGCAATGCACGTCACCACAGCCTCGCGCTCATCGGCGCAGCGGAGTCCGCACTGCACCACATCATGTTCGAGGCTCGCTCCCTCGACGACGTCGGTTCCACACTCGACCGGCTCCAGACCGCCGATCGTCCGATCTCGCTCGGTCTCGGGAAGCACACAAACGACCAGATGGTCTCGTTCTACAGCCGGACACCGTCGGGCTTCGACGTCGAGTTCGGATGTGGTGGTCTCCAGATCGATGACACGACATGGACGGTCACCGAGATCACGAAGCCGAGCTTCTGGGGACACCGACCCCCCACTTCGGCGTAGCCCGGTCGATCAGCTGCTCGCCTTGGGGTCGAAGCGGTAGATGTCGATGAGCGCACCTATGCCGGCGACACGTTCTTCGCCTCAGGAGGCATCGCGGATACCTATCGAGTCGTTGATGAACCGGCCCGGATGATGCTCATCATCGAGAGCGAAGACGTCCAGGTCATCCCCGACCCGGCACCCGCGAAGCGGTCGCGGCCGACCCGCCTCCATGCATGAGCGATACCCTCGCATCCATGGGCGCTCTCACCGGAATCCGCGTACTGGACCTCGGCCTTCTCGTCCAGGCCCCCCAGGCCGGACTGATGTTCGCCGAGATGGGCGCAGACGTACTGAAGGTCGAACTGCCCCATGTGGGTGATCAGGCGCGATGGATTGCCTTGAGTGAAGCGGACCACCGGGCACCGTATTTCGTTGGATGCAACCGCGGGAAGCGCAGTATCACCATCGATCTTCGCAAGCCGGATGGGCGGGATGTGTTCCTGAAGCTCGTGGAAACAGCAGACGTGATGCTGTCCAACTTCAAGCCCGGCACCCTCGATGGGTGGGGGCTCGGATACGACGTCATTGCGGTCCGCAACTCGCGCATCATCTACGCCTGCGGAAGCCTGCTCGGACCCGAAGGCCCGTCAGCGCAACGCGAGGGCGCAGACCTCGTCGGTCAGGCCGCTGGTGGGCTGATCTCGACAACCGGTGTCGATGGCGGACCGCCGACGCCGGTCGGCGCCACGATCGCCGATCACATCGCCAGCAGCCACATGTGCATCGGTGTTCTCGGCGCGCTGCTCGCGCGCGTGCAGACGGGCCGGGGCCAGCGCATCGACGTGTCGCTCCTCGGAAGCCAGATCTACGCACAGGCGTCGGAGTACACGGCGTTCCTGCTGAACGGCAAGGTTCCGGGCCGTGCCAACTACGGCCACCCGCTGCTGAACGCGGCGTACGGCATCCTGCCTACCGCTGACGGATACATCGCCATTGCCGGTGTCCCACCCGCTGCCCGCGTCGCGTTCTACAACGCCGTCGGGCGACCGGAACTTGCCGAGGACCAGCGGTTTGTATCGCTCTTCTACACACCTGCGGTGAAGATGCAGCTCTTCGAAATCCTGAAAGAGGAGTTCCCGAAGCAGACGACGGCAGAGTGGTCCTCGCGACTCACGCAGGCGGGAGCCCGCTTCGCGCCCGTGCAGGATTATGCCCAAGCCGTCGTCGATCCGATGGTGTTGGCGAACGGGTACATCCAGAAGGCCGAAACCGCAGAATCGGGCGAGATCGATGTGGTGGGTTCCCCGATTCGCATGTCGGATACGCCGATGACGATCTCGTCTCGCGCTCCCGAGTTGGGAGAGCACACGGAGGAGATTCTCCTCGAGCTCGGCTATACGTGGGACGACATCGCGGCCCTCAGGGAGTCAGATTCTGTCTGACCCGCTACCGGCCTGAGGCGTTCCACGGAGGGGTGGCGCGTGCCGTTCCGCACTCGGGTGAATTCACGGCCGAGTAGCGCTCGATGATCGGAAGGTTTGCCCGCTTCAGGCGGTTACACCTTCCATTCGTCGGGCCAGTCGGGCCCTATCGTGCCGCCGGCCGTGAGCTTGCTGGACGACATCCTCGCCGTCACGGCGACCGTAGCCACGCGCCAATGGGTTTCGGGAAGTCGCTAGCGGGTATCCCCTCCACGGCTCCCAAGCCGCCGACCGTCCCAGCGCCTTCAACCTGGGGCGGTCGCTGCGTCCCAGTCTTCGCCAGTGCGGGCGCAGGCGGCTTCGATCCGCTGTGACCGTGGCTGTTGTGGGTTCGCTCCCTCGCACCCTCTCGTCCGCACCTGCGGTCCCCGGACCGCGGGCGCCACTCAACGCAATCGCATCGGCAATCACCCATCCCCCGTCGCCATTCGCGATCGGCCGCTCGCCACGCAAGCCAGATCAGCGAGACCCGGAGAGGCAACCACAACCAGGCCACAAGCGGGGAGTCACGGCGGGCGGGCGCTGGCGATGCCTCCGTCGAGTGCTGACTGAACGTTCGCTGGGAACACGAAGTGTGCAGCCCCAGCTCCGCCGAGAATTGAGCCGACTGCGAATCGGGGGTTCGGACGGTCGGTCTACGGCGTGGCGACCTCAGGCGTGGTGCGTGGTGCGGGGGCATTGTTGCTGATGTCCGCTCCGTTGCCGGCTGCGAGCGCGCCGAGGCGCATGGCTCGAGGGGCGAGACGTCGTGGGGTCATGTGCGAAGTCGTACCCACCGTAGGGACGTCTCAATCGAGTGACGGATTCAGGGACGTTGGCGCCGCCAAGCTCCGCTGATGCGGGTTTGTCGACATTGCATGCCATGGCTACCGTGTCGATGACGTCGTGCGACGTGACGGATGACATCGTGTCGAGTCCGTACGGCCGACGTCCGAATCAAGGGGAGATGGGTGCCATGGGCGAGGGGGGACGTGACGCGGCTGCATTGGCGGTCCGATGCATTCAGGCGATCGCCGACAAGGATCTGGCGGCGCTGCGTGAGCTGTTCGCGGACGACGGCAAATGGGAGCTGGCGTACGGACTTTCCGGCCTGAGCGACGCGCAGCGCACCGTGCACGGCGGCGACAAGGTGGCGCTGTTCCACCGAGGTCTGAACGCGGTCATCGAACGCGTCACCTTTCCGCACGTGGAGGCGTTCGCGGTGAACGAGGATCTGGCGTTCGTGGAGTTCCGGTCCGACGCGGTGACCACCAAGGGCAAGGCGTACGGCAATTATTACGTCGCGAAGGTGAGTGCGAAGGACGGCCGCATCACGCACTGGGTGGAGTTCTTCGACCCGAGACCGGCCGAGATGGTCCGCGCCGACCTGGCCGATTCGAGGTCATCGGGGGAAAGCAGGTGACCGGCCCGGCGCGTGTGGCACTGGTGACGGGAGCGGCTCAGGGCATTGGCCGGGCCATCGCGGAAACACTGGCGGACCGAGGCGTTGCGGTTGGCGTGGCCGATATCAACCTGGACGGCGCGGCCGAGGTTGCCGACGGCATTCGCGGCGCCGGCGGCCGGGTCGCGGCCATCCCCTTCGACGTCACCGACAGGGCCTCGGTCCTCGCCGGCGTTGTCGCGATCAACCAGGAGTTCGGTCCGGTCGACATCCTCGTGAACAACGTCGGGTGGGACGAGCTCATCGCGTTCCTCGATTCCGACGAGGCCTTCTGGGAACGCGTGATCGCACTCAACCTCACGAGCACGGTGCGCGTCACACACGCCGTACTGCCGGGAATGCTGGAACGGAAATGGGGCCGCATCGTCAACATCAGCTCCGACGCCGGCCGCGTCGGCTCGGTCGTCGAACCCCTCTACGCGGCCACGAAGGGCGCAGTCATAACGTTCTCCAAATCAGTGGCGCGCGACGTTGCCCGTGCCGGAGTGACCGTCAACACCGTTTGCCCGGGCGTCACCGACACTCCGGCCCTGCGCGAGGTGGCTGCGGCCCGGCCCGGTGTAGTCGATGGAATGACCCGCGCCGTGCCGATGCGTCGCGCCGGGCAACCCGCCGAGGTCGCAGCCGCGGTGGCGTTCTTCGCTTCGGAGGAGGCCAGTTACATCACGGGCCAGACGTTGTCCGTGAGCGGCGGCCTCACGATGGTCTGAAGCGCATGCCCGAGCCCGACGGACCCACCCGTGACCCGTTCCGATTGGAACGGCGCGTCGTCAATGGGGTCGACATCCGCGTCTTCGCCGGTGC
>JAYUDQ010000472.1:0-11543 GCA_043739745.1 Acidimicrobiia bacterium
GTCAGGACGTTCCAGGCCGGTCTCAGGCGTCGGAGCTCCTCGATATTCGTGTAGTCATCGGTCAACACGAACAGGTTCTGCACATCCGGCTTGGTGGACTCGATCTGCTCGATGCAGAACGGGACCGTCAGCAGTTCGGATTGCTCGGTGACCTTGTCACCGGACCGTATGTGGATCGAATAATTCGGACGGGGCAGAGGAAGGCGAGCTTTCACCGCGTCGACGGCCGCTCGCGTCTCCGCGTTGAACCGGAGAGCCAGCGGGAACAGCTTGTGATACTCGGGCCACGTCGTGCCATGGATGCCAAACTCGGGCCAGTCGACGACGACCGAGGTCTTGAACTCGCCATTCGCCTTCCAGAAGACGTCAGCGGTCAGCAGGTCAGCACCAGTCGAACGCTTTAGCGCTTCCACCATCAGGCGCGGCTTTATCCCGTTCCCTAGAGCGAGTCGTCCGTTCACCCGGTTGTTCAGCCGATTGTGGTTGATTGGGCAGAACGGCTCGAAGAAGCTCTCCCAGCCTTCCGGGCCGGCGAACGTGTCGGCGAAGATCGTGAAACGGATCTTGTGGTGGAAGCAGTACATCATGCTCTCAATCATCCCGCCGACTTCCGAGAAGAAACCCGCCCCACTTCCGACTTTGTATACCACCGATCGCGAAAACGCGTCGTTGACGCGTGTGTAGTCGGCCCTCAACCGCTCAAAATCTGCCTGCGAGATCGTGTCAAACACAAACACTTCCTTGTTCAGACGTCTTGAGAGCTACGCGCATCCGGCTCGCAAACGCCCTCATTACGCAGGGAGGTACGAACCCAGGAGCAAGGTCGCTACCCGTGCTGCAGGAACCAGGCAGAGGTCGTGCGGATGCCCACTTCGGGCGACGTGCGGGCGTGCCATCCGACACCCGACAGAGCGACAGGTCGAGCAGCTTGCGAGGGGTCCCGTCGGGCGTGGTGTCGTCGTACACCAGTTCGGCCGTCGGGCACACCAGAAGACGAATCAGCTCGGCCGGATCGCCGATCCGGATGTGGACACCTGTGCCGACGTTCACGTCCGACAAGCCTCGTAGTGCTGCGTCATGGTGTGAAATCATACGCTAGGTCGTTGATGTGCAGGACTCGCGGTGAGGGGTGAGGGTTCCCCGGACCCGGTGCACCGCGTTGGTCCTCGTCCCCGTGCTTCTATCGCTTCTTGGCGCAGAAGTTCGGGGCTCCGATCAAGGTCCGCTACGCGACTCGCTCGCTCGGTCGTCTCGTCGTCTCGGAGGGGGGTCCGTTGGCGACCCGATGGGTGCGAAGCGCGTGCCGCTGCTGTTGGCATCAGTCTGACGATGATGGTGTTCCCGGCGCTGACGTGCACGTCGGCGAAGTATCACGATGCCACATCTGAGCGGACCCCCGCTGGCTGCCCTCACTCCGCGCGCTGTTCTTGCCACTTTCCGCGGCGGCGTAAACTAGTGGCGGGTCAGTTCGCCTTCAGCCACGACTACGAACCGACGATGCATCAACCCGAGCGATTGGTGACGGGCCATTTGACCCTTGCCACCGACCTATCCTTCCCGTTCCCCCAGCTAGGAGGCTATGTCTCATGACTGCACACCGAACCGACGGGCGCTTGCGCGTTGCGCGGCGACGCAACGCCGTCCGGACCGCAACCGCAGCCGATGCCTGGCTGGGTGCGCGCGAGGGCGACATTTTTGGCACTTTTACCCTATTGACTCCCTTTTGTGCATCGATTCACACTTGATTGTCTCGTCGACGAAACGCGAAGGGTTCCTCCAATGAAGACGATCATTCTCGCCGGCGGCCTCGGTACCCGAATGGGGATCGAAACAAAGACGAAACCGAAGCCGATGGTTGAAATCGGCTCCCGTCCAATCCTGTGGCACATCATGCGCGGCTACGCGCAGCACGGATACAACGACTTCGTCATCACGCTTGGCTACAAAGGCGATGAGGTCAAGCGCTTCTGGAGTGAGGAGGCCGAGCTCATGGGCGACATGACGGTGTACCTCGGACAGGGTTTCGTTCGACGTCACGAACCGGAGGCACGGCCTGACTGGACGGTTCGCCTCATCGACACCGGGTTCTCGACAGACACCGGGGGTCGCATGAAGCGCGTCGCGCATCTCCTTGACGACGTGTTCATGATGACGTTCGGAGACGGCGTGTCCAACGTCGATATCGCCTCGCTCGTCGAGTTCCACCGCTCGCACGGAAAGCTCGCCACCCTCACCGCCGTCCGGCCACCGGCCAGATTTGGGCACCTGAACCTTGACGAGGCGCAGGTCACGGATTTTGAGGAGAAGCCGGAGACCGGAGATGGCTGGATCAACGGCGGCTTCTTTGTCCTGGACCGACGGGTGCTTGACTACATCGATGGGGACGACACCCACTTTCAGAGGGAGCCACTGTCACGCCTGGCGAAGGACGGCGAGCTGATGGCGTATCGCCACGATGGCTTCTGGCAGTGCATGGACAACCTGCGGGACCGGGAACTGCTGGAGCGTCTCTGGGCGGCTGGAAACGCCCCGTGGAAGACATGGGGCTGACCTGCGTGCAGGTTGACGGTTTGCTCGCTTGCCTCGGACCTGTTCAATGACGCCCGGAGCGTCCTCACCGACGGTCGGCGTTGCGATCCCGACGCGGGATCGACCCGAGTTTCTTGCCGAGACGATCGAATCGGTGCTGGCTGGCACGCGCGTACCAGAGTCGCTTCAAGTGGTCGACAATTCGCAACGTGATCCAGCCGTGACGGAATCCATATGCCGAAAGTTTGGCTCACGGGTCACCTACCTGGCGCCGGTTGGCGATCTCTCGATGCAGCACAACCACAACCGAGCCATCCAAGGAACGACCACCGACCTGACTTGCATTCTCCACGATGACGATCTTTACGGTCCGCACTTCCTCGAGCGTGGTGTGCGCGCGCTGGCGGACGACCCCAGCGCCGACCTTTTCGCGGTCAATTACGAGGCGATCGACGAGCAAGGAGATCTCCTCTTGGCGCGGAGCCGCAACGATTTTCCCGTTGGTTCGGTGACGCCGCTCCAGTTTCTGGAGTACGCGATGGGTGGGCGCTCACCCATCCACCTCTCTGCGTCGATTCTGCGGACCGCTGCGGCCCAGCGGTGCGCATTGGCCGAGGTCGATGAGAACTGCGCCGACATGGGCTTCTTCTTCCAGTTGATGAGTCGAGCGAACGCGGTGCTGCTCGATGAGCCGCTGGTGAGTGTCCGGGTCCATCGGGGCATGGAGAGTGCGAAGGCTGGCTTCCACCGGTTCGGAGCGAAGCGAGAGTCGCAGGTTCTCCCAATCGCGCCGCTGGAGTGGCAGACCAAGGACCGATTCCTTCGGTCTCTGCTCGCGGAGACGACGCTTGGCGAATCCAGGGCTCAGCTTCGGAAGGCGGCAGCTTCGCGGGCCATCCACCTCCTGTTGCGAGAGGCGCGCGAGCGGACGCTCCCGTTGTCCGAGCGCCTACGCCTGATCCGCGCTGCGGCACAGATCGTCGCTGAGACGCGCCGTCGATGGACCGCTGCGTAGATGCCCCAGTATCGAATCCGCATTCCCCAGACAGGAGCTCCACATGCAACCAGGCGCTGACGCCAAGATCTTCGTTGCCGGTCATCGCGGTCTCGTCGGTTCGGCAATCCTTCGCAACCTTCGAGCGTACGGATACACGAATCTGCTCACCGCCGATCGGGATCAGCTCGACCTCCGCGACCAAGCGGCGGTGAACTACTGGTTCAAGGCGAACCGACCGGACTTCGTCTACCTCGTCGCGGGGACGGTTGGTGGGATCCTTGCGAACTCTACCCGTCCTGCGGAGTTCATCTACGACAACATGATGATCCATGCGACGGTTGTTCATGCCAGTCACCTCTTCGGGGTCAAGAAGTTGCTCTACCTAGGCAGCTCATGCATCTATCCGCGGCTCGCGTCGCAGCCAATACGAGAAGAAGAGCTGCTCGCCGGCTATCTTGAGCCGACCAATGAGTCGTATGCGATTGCCAAAATCGCTGGCATCAAGCTGTGTCAGGCGTATCGGACGCAGTACGGGTGCAACTTCATCTCGGCCATGCCCACCAACCTGTACGGTCCGAACGACAACTTCGATCTGAACAGCAGCCATGTCCTCCCGGCACTAATTCGAAAGTTCCACGACGCCCGGAGCACCGGTGACGCCGTCACTGTCTGGGGTACCGGCTCTCCGAAGCGCGAGTTCCTGCACGTTGATGATCTGGCTGACGCGTGCCACTTCCTCATGGCCAACTACGAGGGCGAAGGGCATGTCAATGTCGGCACCGGTGAGGACCTCTCGATCCGAGAGCTGGCGGAACTGGTGCGAGACGTCGTCAATCCGGCTGCCGAGCTGACATTCGACACCACAAAGCCCGATGGGACCCCGCGCAAGCTCCTTGACGTGTCCCGATTGCACGGAATTGGTTGGTCGGCGAGGATCGGCTTAGAAGAGGGCATCCGGACGACCTATGCGTGGTTCACCGCACAGACAAACTTGCGAGAACCCGTAACATCGGGAGCATCTGCTCGTTGAGCGGAGTCAGAGTTCCGCTATCGAACATCCTTGTCGGGGCTGGGCTTCGGTGTTTGGCAGCTAGTCCACAGCTAGTCCAATTGTCGTTTGCCAGGGGCCTCGACTTCGAATGGAACTTTGTTCCGACGCTGCGCACCTGAGGCTCGTCGTCTCGTCTCGCTCAAAGGACCGAGGGTCTTGGTCAACACGCCATAGAAGACTGCGCCGAAGGGCCACTGCGTCACCACGCGTCCGCTGGCTGACGTGAAGTAGTTCCGACTCTTGGTCCACGAGGTTCCCTGCATCTTCGACTGCATCCATTTGTTGTAGTGATCGTGCCACGCCTTGCGCACCTCGATGGCGGTGACCTGTCGACGTATCATCGTCTTCACCGCACGGACTGCGAACTCGGCGCCGCGTTCTAAGACCGAGATGATCTCCCCACCGTTGGTATTGGGACCATAGAGGATATAGAGGTTCGGAAAATCGGGCACTGTTATCCCAAGGAATGCCTGGGGCTCACCTGCCCACACTTCATGAATTTCCCGACCATTCCGACCCCGAATTTCCAACCGCGGAAGGTAGTTTGAGGCGGTAAAGCCAGTGGCCAGGATCACGACATCTACCGGATGGTGTTGCGATTCGCCGTCTACGATCCCCGTTGCCGTGAATTGCGAGACCGGTGAGGCAATCAGCTGCACGTTTTCCCGTCGCAGAGTCGCATAGTAGTCGCTATGAAACACAGGCCGTTTGCCGGGATATGGGTAGGATGGAGTAACCGCTTTTCGAAGTTCCGGTTGGTCGGCGAACTGTTCGTCGATGAAGCGGCGAGCCCTGGCCTCGCCGGCCAGACTCAACTTGCTTCCTGGGTGGAAGACGTCCCCGCGCCGGAGGCCTTTCTCGTTCCGATAAATCAGTCGGGCGCGTTCCAGTCGACGGCGGGATGGCTTCCGCAGTGTTTGTCGTTCCTCGTCGGTGAAGTCTCGCGAGTCTTTCGGCAGGACCCATCCCGGGTCGCGTTGGAAGACGAGCAACTTTCCAGCGACAGTTGCGAGCTCGGCGGTGATCTGAACGGCGGTCGATCCCGTCCCGACGATTGCGACGGTCTTCCCGTCAAGGTCGTGCCCGGGCTCCCATCGTGCACTGTGGAACCTTGGGCCTTTGAATCGATCAAACCCTTCCCAATCGGGGATGTTGGGGTGATTCAGAAGGCCGACAGCGCTGATCACCACGCAAAACGCCCGCACGTCGCCATTGGAGAACGTCACGATGTAGTTGTGCTCGACATCGTCCCACGTGGCCGCGACAACCTGGGCGGAGAATCGGAAATGCGACCGAAGCCCATACGCGTCAACGACCGTCTCCAAGTACGTCTGGATCTCCGGTTGACGAGCGTGGGTCCGACTCCAGTCGTAGGCATGGAAGCCGTAGGAATAGAGATGCGACGGCACATCGCATTCGGCGCCTGGATAGCGGTTGTCCCACCACGTACCGCCGAGACCCGATGACTTCTCGAAGATGGTGAACGATTGGATACCGGCCTTCACAAGTTTTACGCCGGCAGCGATCCCTCCCATGCCGCCCCCAACGATGCAGATCGATGGTGTTTCCACCTTGGGTGCGGACGGACGAACCCGCGCCCAAGGCGACATGTCGTGGTTCGTCCGGAAGTTGGTGCGCATGGTGGTTTGAGTATGCCGGATACCTCTCGGCCGGCCGCTCGGTGTGCGCGGTGACGCGCATCACACGGCGGGGTCGACCCTGGCCAGAACGCCGCACGTGGTGAGGGGCGGTGATCTGCTCACTTCCCGCGCTTGGTAACGTTCCCGTATGTATCGCGACCCACCGCCAGAGTGTGGCGCCCGATCGTCGAGGCGCTCGCCACGATGGGCTCGCCGCCGAGCCGTGGTCGCCTCGCTTACGGCCGCGCTGGTTGTTCAGATGGTTTCGGCAGTGCCGACCGTTGCCACGGTCCGGGCGCAGGCCGACACGGCACCGGAGCCCGTTCGGACACTGACGAACTCCGAGTTCGCCGAGCGCGGCGAGTGGACCACCTACGGCGGCGGTGCCTTCGACCCGCTGGTTTCGGCCCGCGAAGGCTCCGGATCCATCCAGTTACCGGTCAAAGGGGCCGGCGTGCGAAGCCAGACGGTATCGGTCACCGCCGGTACCCTCTTCCTTGTTCGCGCGAAGGTGCGCCAGGACACCTGGCCGCGGGGAAATGTCACGATCTCGATCCAGCAGGTCAATGCCAAGGGAAAGTGGATTGCAAACCTGCCCTCCGAAACCATGATTGCCCCATTCGTCAACGGGCAGTTCTCCGCCTCTGGGCTGTACTTCACGGTGCCCGACGACGTCGCGTACCTCCAGGTCGTGCTCGTTCGTTCCAATGACCAGGCCTCTGCCGACCCGATGTGGGTGGATGAGGTCACGCTCGAGAGCTCGCCCTCGATCCAGCTTGCCCCGACGCCGAAGGCAGCGTTTGACGGCACGCAGACACGCATCAGTTCGGTCGGCAACTGGGAGGTTCGGGGGAGCAGCGGCACGTGGGAGCCGTGGTTTCCAATGTGTGCCGCAATCGACCCGAAACGGCAGTCCGTGGCTCGGTACTCCAGTCTCGCTGCGCAGGGGATCAACTGCGATATTTGGAACGGTGAATCGGTCGACGCGCTTGCAAGGGCCAAGGCGGCCGGACTGCGTTCGTTTTACCAGCTTGCCCAATATACGAACGACAAGGGCTGGGCTATCGGGAAGCTCGACACACTGCGCCAGGACATCCAACGAGTGAACGCGTCGGCGGCGGCGGACTACCTCGCCGGCTTCTACTTGGACAACGAGAACAGCGCCGACGATGTTGTTCGGACGCGACAAGTGATTGAAACTGTCCGAGCTGTCGACGTCGACGGTGGCAAGCGTCGGCGCCCGATACTGGAGCTCCAAGGCAACTACGGCTCGCTTGGCATGTGGGCCGACGAGGTTGGGAGGCCGTTCAGCGATGCCGTTGGTGCATACGTCCCTGCGGTCAATTCCGGTGGCGCCGGCTCTGCTCCCGGCGGCCAGGTGTTCCTCCAGACCCAACCCGGTCAGATTGAGCCCAGTGCCTATTGCCAGATCAACGACGGCGTCGGCATTCGCTTTCGCGCCGTGATTTATGGCTGCTTCGCGCATGGCAGCCGTGCCATGAGCTTCTGGGGTGACGGCCCCCAAGATCCCGCGTACCCCGAGACGCCCCAGCTCGAACAGCAACCGTGGTGGCCCGATCTTCCCGCCATCACGAAGGAGATGCGCGAGCTCAGTCCGGTCTTGCGGGCCCCGGCCGATGTGTCGTGGACAGTCAGCCTCTCTGGGATCAACGACCTCGTCCCGGTCACCTACGGGACGAGGACCGTTTCCGGCATTGCTCACCTGATCTTGGCGAACACGTCCTCGAACGCGCAGGCCAGGACGATCACCGTGACGGGACTGCCCTACGCAGCGAACGAGGTGCGCGACTTTTTCACCAACGCACTCGTGGCCACGATCCGTCCGGACGGCACGTTCGACGTCGTGATGCCGGCGGCCGGCATCGGCTCCGGCTCGATGGTGTTGCGATTGGTCCCCCAGGGATGGACCCCGCCGCCGACGACCATATTGGCGGTGAAGACGACAGTGGCGGCCTCGCCGACCACGTCCGCAAAGATCTCGAAGTCCGCGAAAGCCTCACCGACGGTCTCAACCTCCAAGACTTCGCAGGCGACGAAGACTGCCACGGGATCGACCAAGACCGCCCCAGCAAAGTCGGCGTCAACTGCAACTCGGTCCGTGGCGGCACCAGCAGCGAAGCGGTTCCCGACGGCGACGATGGTGGCCCAGGTGTCACCAGAACCGCTGTGCCGTGGCGGTTTACGCCTGGAGAGCGAGAGCGCGACGATCCCGATCGGCACGGCGCCGGTCACGCTGAGCGGGAAGGCCAGGGCATGGACGCAGGAGGGAGCCCCGTCCGCTCTCAACTGGACCGCAGCGGTGTTCGGTCGCGTGCAGCTCCGCATGCGGTACGCGCGAGCCGCGGCGGGCCCTGCGCTTCGCACGGCGTTCGCCTCGCCGTCGCAGGGACATTGGGTGGCCAGACAGTTCGAGCTTCCGTCGACTGGAGGCAACTGGGCAACGGCGACGGTCGACCTCGACGTCCCGGGGCCGGGGCCGGTCACGTTCTCGGCCAGCTTCGACGTACTGACCGACCACGGAACCCTGGATCAGGTCGACTCGATCGACATCTGCCCGCTTGGATGAGCACGATCGGGAGCGAGGCCGTTACGCCCAGCCACCTTCATCGACGGCTCGAACGCTGCGCCTGGACCGAGGTGTAAACGGCTCGCAGGCGTTCAAAGGCTGCGACTTGCGAATGTTCGGCCGTGACGATGCGGCGGCCAGCGGCCCCGAGCTTCCGGCACTGCATTGGATCCCGGGCCAGCGACGACAAGGCCGCGGCTAGCCCATCGGTATCCGCAATGGGCACCTCGATCGCGAAGTCTGTGCCGTCGTGTTGGGCGAGGAGATCGGCCATTCCGCCGACGGCTGTGATTACACAAGGCAGCCCGCTCGCCATTGCCTCGAGCAGCGAGATCGGCAGCCCTTCGTTCCAGCTCGGAAGGGTGAAAACGTCGGCGGAGCGGTAGTGGTCGGCTATCTCGGCCCGTGACACTGCCTGGTGGTGCTCGTGACGGCCCGTTTCGGCCAGGGTTGCCAGCGCGGAATCGACCTTGGTTCGCTGAGCGTCGGAGACACCGCTCGGCCGGTCGCCGATGCTGACGAGGTAGAGGCCCTCGTTGCGGCATACGGCCTCCGCTAGTTCGAGGAAGCCCTTCTCGGCCATGAGCCGACCGACGAAGAGCACACGGCAGGGTCCAATGCGGCTTGGCGCGTGGGCCTGTGCGCCGCCCCCTGCTCCCGCCGCGGCTGACGCGGCGCTAGTTCGACTCTCAAGGTTGCGTGGCCGGAACTTCTCGGTGTCCACCCAGTTCGGAACGACGGCCACCTTGGCTTTGGGCAGCAACGAGTGCAGGGGGTCCACCAGTTCTGCGCTGAGCACGACCACGGTGTCGACGCAACGAAGCCAGCGCCGAAGCAGCCAACGTGCCGCAGGTGAGGTTGCCGTCAGCGAGGAGGTGACGTTCGTGCTGGCATGGATGTGCAGGACGACCGCCGCACCACGCCGACGCGCCACGCGAGTGCAGGCCCCGTCTCGCACGAGCGACCAGAACCACGTCGTGGTCACGTGCACGATGCTTCCGCGTGCACTCGTGGCGCGTACCCGCCAAAGGGTGCCAGCCATCTGCAGTACGCGCCGGGCGCGGACTCGGCTTCGGGCGTTGACCTGATCGCCACCCGGGGAGGTATCGACAAGCGTGACGTGTATGCCCTCGAGCGGTGCGGCTGCGAGGAACTCCGATGTCCAGACAGTATGGCCACCCAGCGGCGGCGGAAGCGGCGAGACGAGGACGACCGAAATCGTGGAATCGAGTTGCTGTCCGGTGCTCGTAGTCATTCGTCCCGATTCGCTAGGCGCCCAACGCGCAGCCGGTAGTATCTCGACATCCCGCTTGACGCGCCGTCAATCCGATCACCAACGCTAACGCGGTCGATCTTGGTGCTTCGGTGGCGGGACCGCTCTGGCGGTTGTTGCGTCACGGGCACCCCAGCGCTCGCCGTTCAAGTCACCCACAATTCCTGTCGAAGAGGGCGAGATGTCAAGAGTCAGCCTGTTCTGGAGCCGAGTCCTCGGTCCCACGGTCGCGAGGTATGGCTGGTACCTCGTCGTCATCCCCCTGCTGCTTGCCAACCTGGGTGCCTTTCAGGCGACGACCGCCACCCGGACGTACAAGTCCTCGACCACGCTCACCGTTGGAAATACGCTCGCCGATCTTGCAATTGGGCTACCCGACACGACCGGCACCCTTCTCCTGAATCGTGAGCTGGTCGTCGCGCTTTCCGGGGTCACCCAGTCGACGGTCACGATGAAGCCTGGGGTCCGGCTCTCCGGTCACCTGAACCCGACGACCAGTCAGATCGTCCTCGAAGCGCGAGCAAGCCATCCCGTTGACGCCCAGGCTGCGGCGAACTCGTTCGCGAAGGCCTATGTCGCCGAATCGGCGCGGCGCCGACTCCTGGCCAACAAGGGCGCAATCACCTACCTGGAACGTGCTCTCAGTTCGGTGGAAAAGGACTATGCCGCCGCACTTACTGCCGACGACAAGTTCGTCTACCAGACCCGCGCCAACGACCTTCGCGTCCGACTCCTTACTGCACGCGAGGCCGTGGCCAAGCCGGCGAACACGACGGTCGAGCAAGACGGCCCGGCAAGCTTCCCGACAACGTCGACGAACCGTTCCCCCCTGACGGCGGCCATCCTCGGATTCGTCTTCGGACTCGGCATCTGCGGCGTGATCATCCTTGTGCTCGACTTCGGCGAGAAGCAGCGCGTCGGCCTCGACGACATCCGCGATGCCCGTCCGGATCTGCGAGTCCTCGGCGTCAGCCGGCCTCGAAACCTCCGGACCGCGGCGCTTGTCGGTCACGCCATCCGCACGAACGCTTCGATGACCGAAACGAGAGTGCTGTGCGCTGCCTTCGTAGGAGCACGGGTGCGTCCACGTGCACTCACCACCGCCCTGGTCTCGGCGGTCCAACTGGCCGGGGGGCGCTGTGTCCAGGTGCTGGTGCGCGAAACCGGCCGACCGGGCGAGGTTGCGATCGAGCGGTCACCGAACGGGGCCTGGACACTGAGCATGCCCGATTCGTCGTACGCCTTCGACGCCGCTGATCTCCTCCACAAGGCGGTTGACGATGAGCACCTCGATCTCGTCGTGATCGAAGGACCGTACCTCGGCGATAACCGCGCCCGTCCGGCCGCCTTTCAGATGGCCGATCAGATCGTGCTGGTGATCGACGCCGTGTCCACAAGCGCTGAACAGGTGAACGAAGCGTTCCTTGTCCTCGAGGCATTCGATCGCCCGGTTCTTGGTGCGCTGT
>JAYUDQ010000473.1:0-1681 GCA_043739745.1 Acidimicrobiia bacterium
TCGCCGATCAAGACGCGGTGGCAGGCGCAGGTCTGCTATTTCCACGACCCTGAAGGGCATCGCATCGAGCTCTGGTCCGAAAACACCTGATCACGACCCGTGCGCTCACGACAAACCGCGCGGCGACGAATCGTCGCGGATGCTCACTCGACGAGCGACTTCTCAGCTCGCGCATGCCGTACAGCGCACCCATCGCAAAGCGACAGGCGTATACCTTGGCGCGACATCGAGGTGTTCCGAGGAGTTCCTGGCAGACGGCGACGACGCCGTCAACCGTCGTCCCGAACACCCTCGTCGGCCGGCATGCCGTAGTGCTCTGCGAATTTGACGGTGATGATGGGGATGTCTCAGCTCCAGGGGTTGACGACAGCGAGTTCGTCGAATCGGTCGAAGTCTCGAATGTTGCGCGTGACGACGGTCAAGCCGTGCATCAGGGCTGTCGCACCGATCAGTGCATCCCGCAACGGTGCGGGATCTGGGACGTGCAAGGCGGCAGCTCGCACGACGACCGGCACGTCGGCCGGCACGATGCGTCCGGCGAACGCGGGTACGACGCTGTTGTCGAGCCAGTCGCGCAACAGCGCTCCTTTGGTCGGATCTGAGCGCTCCGCGAGCAGGACGCCGTGCTCGAGTTCGTGGAGTGAGATGACCGACATGAACATCAGCGCCGCCGGCACTTCGTTGGCCCAGTCGGTGACACCCTTGTTGGCTGTGCCCCCTTTGGACTTGCGGAGTTCGAAGACGACGTTGGTGTCGAGCAAGAACATCAGTCGAAACGAGCCGGTTCAGCCACGTCACGCTGACACGGGATCTCCAGGTCGACGTCTCCGATCCCTTCGGGATGGGAGAGCAGTTCGATGATGCTGGGATGGGTTGCAGCGAGCTTGCGGTAATCCTCGAACGCCAACAGCACATGAGATGGTCGGCCGCGATCGGTGATATACACGGGGCCGGTTTCGGCGGCACGCTTGGCGCCAGCAGTATCCTGGTTGAACTCTCGACTGCTCAGTTTGGTAGTCACTTCACCCTCCTTCGCTCATTTTGTAGCAATGTTACTACTTTAGATGCGAAGGCATGCGTCGGCGATGGCGCCGACGTGGCGATGATCTGTGCCGCAGCACCCGCCGATCACCCTGATACCCGGATGGTCGCGCCGTAGCGATACGTACGCCGCGGCCAACTCGTCGGGATCGCCGCTGTCGAGCTCCTCAGCCTCGTCGAGTTCAGCATGCGACATCCGCGACGCGTTCGCACGGATGAGCCCAACACGTCCGACCCAATCATCTCCACTCGTGAGCACCTCGACGAAGTGGTCAGGGTGCGCACAGTTGATCCCGTAGAAGACCGGCGCCGCGTCGGTGGCTTCATCCACGGCGTTGACGGCATCGCCCAGCTGTTCACCGGTCGGAAGTGTGCCGTCAGTCTCGACCGTGAACGACACGACAACTGGCAGACCGACGCTTCGACCGGCCCGTGCGAACCCGATCGCCTCATCGACGTAGTTCGCAGTCAGCAACGTGGTCAGATCCACGGCCGTGTCCGCGAACGTGGCGATCTGGGCCCGGTGGTACGCCTCGGCCTCCACCGCTGTCATCTGTTGGCCTGGCTGGTAGCCGTCACCACGCGGTCCGACGAGGCCGCTGATGACAATCGTGACGTCGGGAGAGGCGCCCCGGAGTTC
>JAYUDQ010000474.1:0-11532 GCA_043739745.1 Acidimicrobiia bacterium
CGTCGCACGCTCCTCGCTCCCGCACTCACCCCTCGTCGTTCCCTGAGCTGATGGTCGCCGGGGCCCGCCTCCGCTTCGCTTCGGCACCCGTCCCAGTCAGCCGAGGGCGACGACGGCGACGTCGGGAACGTTCGTGATGATGGCGTCGACACCCAGTCCGGCGAGGCGCTGCATCTCCGCCGGCTTGTCGACCGTCCACACGTTCACCGCCAGCCCGTTCGCATGCGCGGCATCGATCAGTGCGGCATCGACGGCCTTGCGATACGGGTGTACGGCCACGTGCCCGGCTTCGGCCAGCGAGCGCATCATCGTGGACGCGTCCGGGACCGACGTCATGCAGAGGAAGCCGGTCCGCACCGTCGGTGCGATGGACCGCATGCGTTCGATCGTGTCCCGGTCGAACGACGAGATGAGCATCCGATCACCGTCGCCCCGCTCGGCCAGTAGCCGGGCGACCGCGCCGGCCACCCACTGCTCGGGGTCGTAGTCGGGCTCGCCCGGGTCGCTCTTGATCTCGATGTTCACCTGCATCCCCTCGCAC
Organism: Acidimicrobiia bacterium; assembly: GCA_043739745.1. Classification (GTDB taxonomy): domain Bacteria; phylum Actinomycetota; class Acidimicrobiia; order Acidimicrobiales; family JANYDT01; genus JAYUDQ01. The sequence continues at coordinate 542 of JAYUDQ010000474.1, forward strand.
TCGTCGAGCGCATCGGCAAGAGAGGGAACATATGTGGGCAGATCTTCAGCACGCATACGGACGATTGCCTTCAGACCGATCTTCGGATCGTGATGCACGACAAGGCGGTTGTCCGCGGTGCGGCGTACGTCGAGCTCCACCATGTCTGCGCCGAGTCGGCGAGCGGTCCGGAAGGCGCCGAGGGTGTTCTCCTTCTCGGCCTTTGAAGCTCCACGGTGGGCGGCGATCATGGGTCGGTTCACGAGCCGCACGCTATGGCTTCGACCTGGTCGAATTGCCGCGCCCCCGGCAAGTGACGTGGACTGCGTCCATGCTCAGCGGATACCGCGTCGTCGAACTCGCCATCTGGGTGGCCGGACCCGCGTCGGGCGGCATCCTGTCCGACTGGGGCGCCGAGGTCATCAAGGTCGAAGCGCCGGCCGGCGACCCGATGCGCAAGATGTTCGGGGCTGTCGGCGTCGAGCAGGACCGTGTGCCGCCCTACGAGCTGGACAATCGGGGTAAGCGCTGCGTCGTGCTCGACCTGCAGACCGAGTCGGGTCGCTCCGACATGGACGCACTGCTGGCCACGGCCGATGTCTTCCTCACCAACATCCGACCCGACGCACTCGCCCGCCTCGGCCTCGACCACGCTGCGCTGCGGGCCCGTTTCCCGAAGATCGTCTACGCCTCGGTCACCGGCTACGGCCTCGAGGGCGAGGATCGCGACCGGCCGGGCTACGACGTCGGCGCGTTCTGGGCCCGATCATCACTGGCGCACAGCATGGTGCCGACGGGAGAGCACCCGATCGGCCTCAAGTCCGGCATGGGCGACCACATCACCGGCCTGACGATCACCACCGGCATCCTCGCTGCGCTCCTCAACCGCGAGCGCACCGGCGAAGGTCGCCTCGTCGAGACGTCGCTGCTGCGCGCCGGCATCTACGTGAACGGCTGGGACATCGGCGTGCGCTCGTACTTCGGCCGCATCGCCAGCACCAAGCCGCGCGAGCAGAACCCGTCACCGCTGGTCAACTGCTATCGCGCCGCCGACGGCCTCGCCTTCTGGCTCATCGGCCTCGAAGGCGACCGGCACTGGCCCGGCCTCGTGGCCGCGATCGACCGCCCAGACCTGCTGACCGAGCCGCGGTTCGCCGGCGCGGTGCTGCGCAAGAAGAACTGCGGCCCGCTCATCGCGTTGCTCGACGAGGTGTTCGCGGCTGCGCCCCGGGCGGAGTGGACGGCCCGCTTCGATGATCACGACGTGTGGTGGTCACCGGTCAACTCGATCGCCGACGTGCTCGACGACCCGCAGGCCGAGGCGGCCGGCGCATGGGTCGACATGCCCCGCGACCCCGCCGATCCGGCCACCGGGACGTACCGCATGGCTGCCGCGCCCGTCAGCTTCAGCAACTACGTGCAGATCCCCGGCCCCGTCCACGCGGTCGGCGAGGACACCGAAGAGGTCCTGCAGTCACTGAAACTGAAGCGCTGACGCGGCCCGGGCCGCCGCTCCCCATTCGGTCCGCACGCCGGCTCAGCGTCGGCGTGGATCGGCCTCCCGGGGGATACGCAGCTGCACGACGGCACCGTCGTCGTTGCGGAACGCGATCACCCCGCCCAACTCGGTCGTCACGAGGGTCCGAACGATCGACAGCCCGAGGCTCTTCGACGACGACAGCGAGAACCCGTCGGGGAGGCCGACGCCGTTGTCGCGCACGTCGATCGACAGCCCCCCGGCGTCATTGGCCAGATGGATGTCGATGATCCCCGGCCGGCGGGCGCTGGTGCCGTCGGGAAAGGCGTGCTCGACGGCGTTCTGCAGCAACTCGCTGAGGACGACTGCAAGTGGCGTCGCGGTCTCCGGTGGCAGGTCGCCCAGTTCGCCGCTGACGGTGAAGCGCAGTGGCCGCTCCGGGGAGGCCAGACCCTCCTCGACCAAGCGCACGAGCGGGCGCACGATGTCGTCGAAGGGCACTGCATCGCGCACGTCACGGGAGAGGGTCTCATGCACGAGGGCGATCGAGCCGATCCGCCGCACGGACTCCTCGATCGCCTCCTTCGCCTCCGGCGACTCGAGCCGGCGGCCCTGCAGCCGAAGGAGCGCGGAGATCGTCTGGAGGTTGTTCTTGACCCGGTGGTGGACCTCGCGGATCGTCGCGTCCTTGGTGACGAGCAGGCGGTCCCGCCGACGCACATCGGACACGTCCCGCATCAGCACCACTGCGGCCTTGACCACGCCTTCCCCGAGAAGGGGGATGGCCCGGAACACGACGCTGACCCGGGTTCCGGCCCGCCCCGGCTCGGCCGACCGTTCGACCTCAGCAACCTGTGGGCGGCCGGTGACGAAACAGGCCTCGATCTCACCGGTGTCGATCGCCAGTTCGCGCAGCGAGCGACCCTCGGCGTTCACGGAGACGCCGAGCCGGTGCAGTCCCGAGATCGCGTTCGGCGACGCATAGGTGACCCGACGGGCCGCATCCAGCGCAATGACGCCATCACCGACGCGTGGCGTTTCGGGCTCGTCACCCCCGTCGGACCCGTCGACCGGGAACGGGAACGGGAACGAACCGTCGGCGATCATCGCCGCGAGGCGGTCGAACACCTCGACGTAGACGCGCTCCAGACGTCCCGGCCGCCGACCCGCATCGACCGCAGACTCGCTCGTCATCACCGCCACGCGGCGATGGGTGCCATCGGCGAGCCTCCGCCGGACCGGGATGTAGACCACCCGTGCGCCGCTCGTACTGGCGATGGCGAAGTTGTGCCCGTCGAGGATACGGCCGTCCCGCCATGCGTCGGCGAGCAGCGGACGTTCCGTCACCGACACGACACGACCGACGAGATCATCCTGGTAGAGCGTCTGGTTGGTCGTCGGTCGGATCTGGCCGTGGACGCGGTACGCCGGAGGATCGACTGCCAACCCGTCGATCTCGTCGGGCACGAAGAGCAGCAGGTCGCCGAAGCAGAAGTCCGCGACCATGCCCCACGCACCGACCAACCGGTGGAGGTGCTGATCATCTGCGCGCTGATCATCTGCGCGCTGATCATTGATCGGGTCCACGTCGTGCGCTCAGTCCATCGACGATGGCAGGCGATCGCGCCGCTTCGACGCGGCGGCCGAACTTGCCGCATCGGGCCACAACGTGTCGCCAAGCGAGGCAAGCGCGCCGAGGTCGGTGATGTCCTGATCCTGCAACGGGATCGTGACGATGGCGTCGGGCTGACGGGCCAGGCGACGACGTTGCGCCTGCTCGTGATCGGCCAGCGTGGCAAAGCGCAGGAAGCTGTCGGCCACGGAACCGAGCACGCGCTGCTCCTCGGCCGTACCGAACGCCTTGCGCTCAGGGGCCGAGGCGGTAGCGATACGTGTCGCCGCGGCACGCGTCTTCGGGTCGAGGAAGTACGCCGGCAGTACGCGGTTCAGTACCAGCGCGCCGAGCCGGAGCTTGCGCCGGTCGAGTTCCTGCATGAAGAACTCGGCCTCGTGCAGTGGTGCCGGTTCGAGCGAACTGACGACGACGAAGGTGGTCCCCGGGTCGTGGAGCAGCGCAGTGACGGCCTTCGCCCGCCGGACGAAACCGCCATACATGCTCTGGAAGAGCAGGAAGAACTCGGCGATGTCCTGGAGGAACTGCGAGCCGAGGATGCGATCCGCCACTTGGTAGAAGGGTTTCGCGGCCAGGTAACCGAGCCGACCAGCCCGTGCCCCGCCGAGGCGATACGGCATCGTGATCCATTTGAGGAGGCTCGACGAGAAGAAGTCGGCCATGCGCTCGGGCGCGTCGAGGAAGTCGAGCGCGTGCCGCGAAGGCGGCGTGTCGATCACGATGAGGTCGTACTTGCCCCCCGCCCGTAGCTCGTAGAGCCGTTCCATGGCGATGTAGTCGTGGCTCTGGACGAAACGCTGCGTGATGTTGCGGTAGAGCGGGTTGGCGAGGATCTTGCCGGCGGTCGCGGCATCGGGCGCATGGGTCCGCACGAGGTCGTCCCACGACGCCGAGGTGTCGAGCATCGCCACCCACAACTCCCCCGTTGCCTCGGGACTCAGTTCGACCCTGCGCTCAGTATTGCCGACCGCTTCGAGCCCGAGCGCGTTGGCGAGACGCTTCGCCGGATCGATCGTCAGCACGAGCACGCGCCCAGTCGTGCGCCGGGTGGCGACCTCGCCGAGAGCGGCGGCAACCGTGGTCTTGCCGACCCCGCCTGAGCCGCAGCAGATGACGACGTGCTTGCCCTCGATCGCCGCCGCGAGCGATTCGACGGTCGCCGACTGGTTCGCGGTCACAGGTTCAGCTCCTCGGCCAAGTGCTGGGCAACCGCCCGGGTGGTGTCGATGCCGGGCTCGACATCGAAGAGCTGCGGCACGATGGCCGTCGTCATGCCGCCGACGAAGTCCATGAGCCGATGAAGATGCTCTGCGCGCGTACGACGCAGATCGGTGGCCAGGGTGGCTCCCTCGAGCAGCGCCGACGCGACTGCGGGATCGCCCACTGCTTCACTGACGCGGGCCATGCCGAGCGGCATGCGCAGCTTCTCGAACACCTTCTCGCCGGCAACCGTGAAGAGCTCCGGCAGCACCCGATTGGCGATGATCGCCGCGATGTCGACACCCGTCTGCGCGCGTACCATCTCGATGAGCTCGATCGACTCGTTCACCGGCATCTCCTCGGCCGTCGTGGTGATCACGAGGCCGGTGCGGGCAGGGTCGTTCAGGATGTCGAGCATCCACGCCGTCTGGCCGCGGATCATGCCGACGCCCACAAGTTCGTTGATGGCCTGCGGCGCCCGGAGCTGGCCGATGATGTGCCCGGTGGCGGTGGCGTCGACGACGACGAGGTCGTAGTGCCGCTCGCGGACTTCGTAGGCGACCTTGCCGATGGTGACGATCTCGCGTACGCCCGGTGCCGCGTTGGCAAGGAAGTCGAACGCCGTGGAGAGCGCGCCGATCCTGGTGACGAACGGGATGCGCAGGTTCAGCCGCAGGTACTCCTTGAGCGACTCCTCGGGGTCCATGGCCATGGCCCAGAGGTCTTTCTGCAGCTGGCGCGGTTCGAACGTCAATGCCTGCGAGGAGCGTCCGCTCCCGGCACCCTGCAGTGACGCCAACAGGTCACCCTTGGCGTCGAGCTCGCAGGCGAGCACCCGCTTCCCCGCAGCCGCTCCCAGCCATGCGAGCGCGCTTGCAACCGTGCTCTTGCCCACGCCACCCTTGCCCGTAACGAGCAGGAGCTTGCGGTCGAGCAGTGAAAGCGGCGGTGCGGACACTCCAGCGGCCGATCCGAGCGAGACGCGCCGGTCCCCGGGGGGGACCTAGCGGGCGAACCCCACGCGGCGCTCATCAGACGCGGCGCCGCCGACCTCGACATAGGACACCTTCGCCGACGGGACGCCGACCGTCTTCCCCTTCTTGTCGGTCAGCCACAGGACCGCCTTCTCGTCAGCCAGAGTCTTCGTGATGTCGGCCAGCACCTTCTCGCGATCGACGTCGCCAAGATCGATGTCGATCTCCTTGATCGACTGCGACACACCGATGCGGATCTCCACGTTGCACTCCTCGTTCACTTCAGGTTCACTTCAGGCGGGTGTGACCAGTTCCGGACTCACGATGCCGCGGACCGGAAGGTCGGACGGCGACTCTACCGGCCCGCCGCTCGAATGCGGTCACGGCGCGCTCCACCGAAGGCTGTCATGAGCGCGATCAGTATGCGTGATGTGCGAAGTCAGGCAGTCGTGAACTGCCCCGGCTGCCGACCGGTTCCGGGCCCGCCTGCGAACGCCTGCGCGATGGCGACCCACTCTTCGGCGAGCGGACCGGAGACGACGAGGTTCGTGTCGCGGACGTGGCGCCGCTGGGTGACCATGAGGCAGAAGTCGAGCGCATCGCCGGAAACCGTGTTCGCATCCCCGGCCTCGTCATTCCACGACCAGGTGCCGCCCGATGGCGACCGCAGCGTCACTCGGACCGCGCCATCCGGCACCTCGCGGCGATTCGTCGCATAGCTGAAAGGCCGCGCCCGGACACCGATGTGGGCAATGTGCTTCAGCCGGTCGGTCGGGGTGCGGTTGGCGCCCACGGTGTCCGCGATGTCCTGCCCGTGGGCCCACGTCTCCATGAGCCGGGCCGTGGCGAAGCTCGTGGCCGCCATGGCCGGGCCATACCAGGGCAACCGGGTCTTTCCGTCGAGCGCACGGAAGGTCGCGGTCATCGAACCGCGCACGCTCATGAACCACGACAGGAGCTCCGCCGGCTTCATGCTCCGGGCACGGTCGAGGCCCGCAGCACCGGGGTCGTTGGCCTTCATCAGCTCCGCCGCGCTGGCCCGGAATGCCTCCTCGTCGGTGGCTGCGAGTGTGCCGGTCTCGTCGAAGAAGGCGAGGTGGCCGACCTGATCACGGATGGTCCAGCCCTCGCTCGGCGTTTCCTGATCCCACAGTGCGCCGGTCAGCGGCACGAGGATGCGCACAAGGTCCGCAGTCTCGGCCTGCAGGTCGTCGCAGATGCCCTGCAGCGGGTCGATCGGGGGTGCGGTTTCGGCCGTGTCGTTGCTCACGGGCCTGCACGGTACTGCGCACGCGCCACCACGCCCGCAGCGAAGACCGGTGCGGCACGCCACCGAGTGCAACAGGATCAACCTTCGGGCGGTCCTGCACGCGAACCGCCGACCGATCGACTCGGATCCGCCGCAAGGGTCGTCTTGATCGCACCGCTCTCCGTATGCGGCGGTCTGGACAACTGAAAATGCCGGTCGCACCCGGCTCGAATCTGCAATCGTTCGGCATGGAGACACTCGTGGACATCTGGCCGCTGTTCGGTCTCCGAATCCGCAGCCCACGGCTGGAGCTGCGGGTCCCGACGGATGCCGACTTCCCCGCGTTGCTCGCCCTTGTCGATGCCGGCATCCACGACCCCGCCACGATGCCGTTCGCCGTCCCGTGGACCGATCTTCCCAAGCCCGAACGCGACCGCCAGGCGCTGCAGTACTGGTGGAGCACACGGTCCGGGTTCGCCGTCGACAGCTGGCGGCTCGAGTTCGCGGTCTTCGCTGACGGTCAGGTCGTCGGGTTCCAGGGCGTGGGGGCTGTCGACTTCCGGAAGCTGCGTCAGGTCGAGACCGGGTCGTGGCTCGGACTCGCCCACCAAGGCAGGGGCTACGGGAAGGAGATGCGCGCCGCGATTGTGGCATTCGCGTTCGATCAACTCGACGCCGAGTGGGCGACGAGCACCGCGTACCCGGACAACGTCGCCTCGAACCGCGTGTCGCTCGCGACCGGCTACGAGCCGGACGGGATCAACATCCAGGGCTGGACGCCGGCCTGTCGCGAGATGCTCGGGCTCACCGCCGGGTGAGCGCGCTCAGCCCAGCAGCTTCTCGATGTCGCCGGTGATCTTCTCCGGCTTCGTCGTCGAGGCGTAGCGCTTCGCCACGTTGCCCTCACGGTCGAGGAGGAACTTGGTGAAGTTCCACTTGATCTTGTCGCCGAGCAGGCCGGACTGCTGCGATCGCAGCCACTTGTAGAGCGGGTGCGCCCTGGAGCCGTTGACATCGACCTTGGCGAACAGCGGGAAGGTCACCCCGAAGCGCACCTTGCAGAACTCCTGGATCTGCGCCTCATCGCCCGGTTCCTGATGACGGAATTGGTCACACGGGAAGCCGAGTACGACGAGCCCCCGGTCGACGTACTCCTTGTAGACCGACTCCAATCCGTCGTATTGGGGGGTGAAGCCGCACTTCGATGCGGTGTTCACGATCAACACGACCTTCCCGAGGTACTGGGACAGCGGCTCGTCCCTGCCGCCGATCGAGGTGGCAGAGAAGTCGGCGATGCTCGGCATTCGGGGCTGCTTTCGGTAGCGGATCGGGAACTACCCTCCCGAACCATGCCCGACGTCAAGATCTTCCACAACCCGCAGTGCGGCAGCTCGAACAACGCGCTCGCCATCGTCGAGGCCTCGGGCAAGCCCTTCGAGGTTGTCCAGTATCTGAAGACGAAGCCGACCCGCGAGGTGCTCGAAGGCATCATCTCCAAGCTCGAGGACCCGGTCGCCGACCTGGTGCGCAAGGACTCGTTCTTCGAGAAGCTCGGCCTCGACGCGGCCGACTACACCACGCCCGAGACCGTGATCGCGCTCCTCGTACAGTACCCACGCCTGCTGCAGCGCCCGATCGTGATTCGCGGCGACAAGGCGCTGATCGGCCGCCCGAAGGACCGCGTCACCGCCCTGCTCGCCTGACGATCGGAAGGTTCGCCCGTTCCAAGCGGGCAAACCTTCCAAAAGTCGGCGTCACCGCCGAGTCGAGTCGTCAGTAGACGAGCATCCCGCGGATGTTCTTCCCGTCGCGCATGTCCTGGTAGCCCTCGTTGATCTGTTCGAGCGGGTAGGTCTTCGTGATCAGCTCGTCGAGCTTGAGCTGGCCGGCCTGGTAGAGGCCGAGCAGGCGGGGGATGTCGGCCCGAGGCGAACCGCCGCCGAACAGGGCACCGCGCACTTCCTTCTGGAAGATGGTCAGCTCGAACAGGTTCATCTTGACGTCCATGTTGGCCACCGGCGCGACCGCGGTGATGACCATGCGGCCGCCCTTCGAGATCAGCGACATCACCGTGGCGATGTGCTCACCCTCGGCGACTCCTACGGTGTAGATCGCCTTGTCGGCCATGACGCCACGGGTGATCTGCTGCAGGAGCGGGAAGGCCTCCTCCATGCTCGACACCGTGTGGGTTGCGCCGAACTCCATGGCCTTCTCCCGCTTGAAGGCGACAGGGTCGACGGCGACGATGTTCTTCGCACCGGCGGCCTTCGCGCCCTGGATGGCGTTCGAGCCGATGCCGCCGGCGCCGATCACCACGACCGTGTCACCCGGCTTCACCTCGCCCGCATAGACCGCGGAGCCCCAGCCGGTGGTGACGCCGCAGCCGACGAGCGCGGCCTGTTGCAGCGGGATGTCGCCGTCGATCTTTATGCAACTCTCGATCTTGGCCACGAGGTGGGTGGCGAAGGTGCCGATGCCACACATCGTGTAAAGGCCTTCGCCCTTGCTGTTGAAGGAGCTGTAGGTGCCGTCGCCGGCGATGATCGTGGAGCCCTTGTCACACAGGTTGGTCTTGCCGATCGAGCACCAATGGCACTTGCCGCAGCTCGGGATGAAGCCGAAGACGATGTGGTCGCCGACGGCGAGGTCGGTGACACCCGGGCCGATCTCGATGACCTCGCCGGCCCCCTCGTGACCGCCGATGACCGGCATGGGTGACGGCATGTCGCCGGTGAGCATGTGCTCGTCGGAATGACACAACCCCGAGCCGATGAGCTTGACGAGCACCTCGCCGGGTCCGGGATCTCGGACATCGACCTCTTCAATGACCCAGGGCCCACCGACTTCGTAGAGGATTGCTGCCTTGGCCTTCATCATGACGTTCTCCTGTGCTGTGCGGGTTCTGGGGGTTTTCGGTGGCAGTGGTGCGTCGCGTAAATTTCGACGCAGCGCTTCAGCGAGCGGTCGGCGCGCCGTGGCGGCCGTAGCCCCAGGCGTCGAGCTGCTCGAGGATGCGATCGGCGGCAGCCTCGGGGTCGAGAACGAGGGTCTGCGGCGGGACCCGGTCGACGAGGGCACCGGTGAGCCGCTCGATACGGGCGAGTGGAGGGAGATGCGTGTCCGGGCCGTCGAGCAGCCGGGCGCGAGGCCGGAACGGCCCGCTGCGGATCGGTTCCGGACTCGGTTCGAGCGGCGCACTGGGAACGGCCACCTCGATCGCGGCGACACGGGCTGCCAACATGCGGTTGAGGGGCGCGCGGCGCAGCGCAGCTGCTGCGCCCTCCATGCTGAGCACCGATGGTCCGTCGATGGCGAACTGCTCCCGGCGGCCACCGTCGAGGCGGCGGTCACCGGTGAACCCGCCAGGACCGACCGCACCCACCGAACCGAGCGGCTCACCGAGGTCGAGCCCAACCAGCCCGCACACCTGCCCCAGCCCCAGTTCAGCGGCGAGGAAGGGCGGCACCGAAGCCGACCCGCGGTCGAGGCTCCAGTCGCCGCACACTGCCATCGCCGGGGACAGGGGCCGCAGCACGTCGGCCAGGGCCCGGGCCACGGCCAGGCTCGAAGGCTGCTCGTGCTCGGAGATCGGCACCCGGATCGCCCGAACCGCACCTACCGCGAGCGCGTCGCGCAACATGGCGTCGGCCGCCTCGACCCCGACCGTGACGACCACCACCCGACCGCCGCATCGCTCAGCCAGCCGCAGGCCCCACTCCAGCGCAGCCTGATCGGCGAGCGACGGCCCGGACCAGCGCGCGTCCGTCGACACGAGGCCGGTCAGCGGATCGACTTCGGGACGGGTCGCCACCCACTTCTGACAGACCGCGATCCACGGCGGCGCGCCCTCCTCGACGGCTCCGACCGGAACGTCAGCCATGGCGGAACACCACGCCGTGCCCGCCCTCGGGGTAGCTCCAGGAGATCGCGCCCTCGTGGTTGCAGATCATGTAGCAGGTCCCGCATTCGAAGCACTGCTCGTAGTTGAACAGGATCCCGCCGTCGTTGGTCGTGACGAACAGCTTCGCCGGGCACGCCGACACGCACGCCTGCGTGGTGCAGCTTCGGCAGATGTCGGAATCCACGACGATATGGGCCGTGTGCGACACACGGAAGTCGACGGTTTCCATGCGGTCGTCGAAGCTGATCGCAGCGGTTCGGCTCACGCGCACACCGTAGCGGCATGCACGGTCTGGCACGCCGGCCGGGCCCTGGGTATGGTCGACGCCATGGGCACGACTACAAACCTCATCACCGACGACGGCTTCGATATGTCCGCATACCTTGCGGAGCCGACGGGTACGCCGAAGGGGGGCATAGTCGTCGTGCAGGAGATCTTCGGCGTGAACATCCACATCCGCGAGGTGTGCGACGGCTTCGCGGCCGACGGCTACCTGGCCATCGCGCCTGCCCTCTTCGACCGGGTCCAGCGCGGCGTCGACCTCGGCTACACGGCCGAGGACATGGGCGTCGGGGTCG
>JAYUDQ010000475.1:0-1674 GCA_043739745.1 Acidimicrobiia bacterium
GCGCTCGCTGACGTCGGCCCGAACCCCGAACTGGGGCGGCGCCGTGACTGGCGCGAACGTGACCGGCGGCGCCGTCACCGGTGGGTACGTGACCGGCGGCACCGTTACCGGCGGATACGTCACCGGTGGCACGTTCCCGTCGACGACGAGACGGAAGCCGGCAACGCGGGCCTTGGACCCTGCCGACGCGATGAGCTGGTAGACCCCGTTGCTCGAGGGCGAATTGACGGGGACGAAGACGCGGAGCGTGTACCGGGTCCGACTGAGGGTCACGATCTCGGCGTCGAACTCGTCAGGGACGCCGTCGATCTCGAACTTCGGGTAGACCGAGAACGACCCGATCGGAATGACCCGAACAGGGAACGAGGCAACCTGTCCGGCCTGCACCCGGAGGGCATCGGGACTCACGGCGATGTTGAAGTCGGTGATCCGCCGCGGTACGACCTTCCGGACGGTCTTGCGGGCAGCCTCGGCCGGACCGGCCAGCGAGAGTGCGACGGCAAGGATCGTCAGTACTGCGAGAACTCGGGCCGTGAACGATCCGGCACGCCGGGTCGTGGGCTTCGGCTTCGATGCGCTTGTGTGGGTAGGGGCGGAAGATGGGGTGGACAAGGGGATCGCCTCCTTCGTGAGGTGCAGGGCTTCCCTCCATGTAGAAGTACCGAGCCGGTGTGAGCGAGCTGTGAGGCTGGCGGTATCGAGTTGCGAATGAAGGCTGAAATTCCTGGAGTCCTGAGCGCGGCGGATCGGGACATCGAGCAAGCGAATATCGCCACGATTCGTGGCGAACAGCGGCACAACCAGGCTATTCGCCTACTGGTGATATTCACGACGGCAGGGTCGTGCCGATCCGCCGCGCTCAGGTCAAAGGCGCCCGCGCTCAGTTCAAAGGCGCCCGCGCTGCAGGACGGCGAGATCCCGGGCGAAGGCGCCGTTTCGATCGCACACGCCGCCCGCCTCCCCCGTCGTCACGACCATCACCGCGACGTCGCCAAGCCGGCTCAACGCGGCGTGAGCGGCGAGGGCGGGCGCCGCACCGGGACCCGCAACGGCGCCGAGGCTCCCGACGGCACCGAGGCTCCCGACGGCACCGGGAGCTACGGAGATGCTCATCACGACACCGTCCGCAAACGCCTGCTCCGAAGCCGTCGCTGCGATCAACGCGCTCCGCAGGTCGGCAACCGAGAACTGCGCGTCGGTGGACGAACGGAACCTGTGCAGGGTGATCTGCACGACCGATCCGTTCGGACCGGCCCAGCCGCGGGTCGCACCGACGACGAAGCCGCGCGTGCGCAGGCGGGCGAGTTCAGCCGGCGCGTCCGGTTCGAGCAGCGCTGCCCCGTGCAGGTCGAGGTGGTCGGCTCCGGCATCCACATCGCGCGGCAGGCCGACGTCGGCGTCGTGGAGGAGCAGGGAACCGAGGCTGCCGCTGGCCGGTGCTGCGCTCATCGGTCGCCGCCAGGACGACCGCTCACGCAAACAGACGGCCGCCGACGACAACGGCAGCAACAGCGACCAGGACAACCGCCTGCCCGCCCGACTCCGCCCGCGACTGCAGGCGATCGAGCTGCTGTGCCCGCCGCGCCATCGACACGCCGTCGCGCGGTCCGAACGTTGCGCCAATCATCACTATGGTACGTACACATACGAAACTCGCAGTTGCCGAGACGGCCC
>JAYUDQ010000476.1:0-4665 GCA_043739745.1 Acidimicrobiia bacterium
CACGGGGGCGACACGCCTGAAGCGCCTTCGCCCGAGGTGATGGATCGTTGGATGGCGTGGTTCGGAGATCTCGGCGAGGCAGTCGTGGACATGGGCGCACCGTTCGGAGCGTCGGCGACCATCGCCTCCGATGGAACACCAAACCCGGGAAGCGGACCTGACCCGGCGAGCGGCTACACGATTATCGAGGCTGCCAATCTTCATGATGCCGTGGTGATGGCCAAGGGCTGCCCCGGGCTGAGTGGTGGCGGCTCGGTCAAGTTGTACGAGGCAATGCAGATGGGGTGACGGTCCGATGAGACCCCTCGATGGGGTGCGTCGGATTGCGCTCGCACTTCCCGGAGTGAATGAGCGCATGAGTCACGGTGAGCCGTGCTTCTTCGTTCGGGACAAGCGGCCGCTGTGCTACTTCCACGACGACCACAATGGCGATGGCCGAATCTCGTTGTGGTGTCCAGTCCCGACCGGCACACAAGAGGAGATGGTGAGCGCTGAACCTCTCCGGTTCTTTGCTCCACCAACATCTTCGAGCGGAGTGTTCCGCGAATGGTTGGGCGTGTACCTCGACACGACGGAACTGCAACGCGTCGACTGGGGCGAGATCGCCGCCATTCTCGAAGATGCCTTCCGACAGGTCGCACCGGCTGTGCTGGTCAAGGAACTCGACAACCGACCGACGGCCCGCGGGACTCGCGCGCAACGGCATTTCAGGCCCCAATGAGGTCGAGTTCCGCGCTCAACACAACCCGTCGGAAATCAGGACCGCGCGTTCCTTCGACACCACCAATGCGCACTCAGATCGCAAGAGCCCTACCTCGGCGAGCGGGCCGGCGACGCGGACGCCGGGTCGAGTGGCCAGCGGTGCTTGGGGTAACGCCCGGCCATGTCCTTGCGAACCTCCGACCAGCTGCCGGCCCAGAAGCCAGGAAGATCCGCGGTGATCTGCACCGGACGCCCGGCAGGTGAGAGCAGGTGGAGGACGAGTGGGATCTTCCCCTTGGCCACCGACGGGTGTGTCGTCGTGCCGTAGAGGTCCTGCACCCGCACGGCGATGGCCGGTTGCTGTCCGCCGTAGTCGATGGGAACGCGCCGTCCGTTGGCCAACGCGAACGCGGTGGGCGCGACGGCATCGAGCTGGTGGATCCGGTGGTGACCGACGAGGTCGCGTAGCAGGCTGCCGACATCGATGCGCTCGAGTTGAGCGCGGCGCGTGATGTCTTGGAGGCGTGGCGCCAACCACTCGTCGAGGGCAGCGACCAGCCCCTCGTCGGAGACGTCGGGCCAGCCGTCGCCGAAGGTGCGATGTGCGTACTGGAGACGGGTCTGGAGCGCCCGGGACACACGCGACCAACCGAGCACCTCGAGGTGACTGGCCCGGACGCGGTCGAGCAATGCGGCGATGGTGGCGTCGCCCGGTTCGGCCGGGCCTTCGGTGGATGCCAACACCAAGACGCCGAGGCGCCGTTCGGTACGCACCCGCAGGTCATCACGCTCGGGATCCCAGGCCAGGGTGGTGATGTGCTCGACACCGTCCGCGGCGGCGAGCTCGACGTCGGACTCGTCGAGCGCGGCTGCCACCAGGATCCGTTGGTCGGCACGCCCCCGCTCGGCGTTGGCGTTGGTCGCCAGCTCGGCCACGACGAGGAAGGGCTCGCCGGTGAGTGCATCACCCTCGGGCAGCCAGGCTCCGGCGCCGTGGCGCATTCGGAACCGGCCGTTGCCGCGCGCCTGCGCAACGCGGTCGGGGTAGGCGAGGGCCAGGGCCAACCCGGCTGCGGTCATCGGATCAGTCGACCCGCGATCGTTCCGCTCGATGCCCGCCCGGCGGGCCAGCTCGCCGGCGCGCCGTCGGACGAGATGCAGAGCCGACCGATCGAGGCGGGGATGGTCCGTCGCCGTGCCGTCGACGAGTCGGAGTCGGTCGATGATGTTGGTCGGCAGCTCGTCGGGGCGGCCGCGCAACACATCGCGCTCCTCGAGCATGGCGGCGAGTGAGCAGGCGACTGCGCCGACGCCGAGGTCGGCGCCGGCAGTGACCATGCGGGCCAAGCGCGGATGCACGGGGAGCTCGGACATTGATCGTCCGGCGTCGGTAACGCGCCCGTCGGCGTCGAGCGCGCCCAGGTCGTGGAGCAGGCTCCGGGCAACGTCGAGTGACCGGAGCGGCGGCGGATCCAGGAACGTCAGGTCATCGGCCGATGTGCCCCACACCGCCAGCTCGAGCGCGAACCCCGTGAGGTCGACGGAGACGATCTCCGGATCGGCGTGGGGTCGCCGCGTGGCCTGCTCCATCTTGGACCAGAGGCGGTAGGCCACCCCCGGCTCGACGCGTCCGGCGCGGCCGGCGCGCTGTTCGGCGGAGGCCCGCGAGTTGACCCCGGTGCGCAGTCGGGTGAGGCCGCTGCGCGAGTCGTAGTGCGGACTGCGGACCTGGCCGCTGTCGATGACCACCCGGATGCCCTCGACCGTGAGGCTGGTCTCGGCGATGTCGGTGGCGAGGACCACCCGGCGGCGACCGGCAGGCGAGGGCGCCAACGCCAGATCCTGCTCCTGGAGGGACAGCGCGCCGAACAGCACACGGACGTCGACGTCGTCGGGCCGGCCGCGACCCCCGAGCAACGACTCGACCCGGCGAATGTCGGCGGCGCCGGCCAGGAACACGAGGACGTCGCCGCCGTCGTGCTCGAGCGCGTGGTGTACTGCGGCCGCCGTCGCCTCGGCGATGCGCGGCGGTCGACCATGGTGGTGCTCGACAGGACGCCATCGGATGTCGACGGGGTGCGTACGACCAACGCTGCGGATCACCGGCGCCGGTTGGTCACGGCCGATCACGCGCGCGACCCGATCGGTGTCGAGGGTGGCCGACATGGCCAGGATGCGCAGGTCGGGGCGCAGCGCGTCGCGTGCGTCGAGGGTGAAGGCGAGGGCGAGGTCGGTCTGGAGGTTGCGTTCGTGGATCTCGTCGAAGATGACCATTCCGGTGCCGGGGAGGGACGCGTCGCGCTGGAGGCGGCGGGTCAGGATGCCCTCGGTGACCACCTCGATGCGGGTGTCGCGTCCGACGTGGCGCTCGTCGCGGGTGCGGTAACCGACGGTGTGGCCGACGTCCTCACCGAGCAGGTCGGCCATGCGTCGCGCGGCAGCACGGGCCGCGAGGCGTCGGGGTTCGAGCATCACGATCCGCTGGCCGTCCACCCACGGCTCGGCCAGCATGCGCAGCGGCACGATGGTGGTCTTGCCGGCGCCCGGCGGGGCCTGCAGCACCGCGGACGACGTCTGGCGCAGGGCCGATCGCAGGCCCGCGACCGTGGCTTCGACCGGGAGGGTCGAGAGCGGGCCGCCGGGGGAGACGGGTGGCCCCGATGTCGGCATTGGCGAAGTCTCGCAGTGACGGCAGCCCGAGCTGCGCCGGACCGTCCCGGTACGCCCTCAAACGCAGTTCCGAAGTGGTCGATGTGTTAGGTGCGGCGAAGACTCACCCTGCATCTCGCTCGCTGCTCGAGCTCATGGCCGACTTTTCCTGCGTTCGGCTCGGGAACGAACCCGCCACAGCGTCTGCGCTCGACCTTCATCACGTAGTGGGGAGTCGCGGACCGGTCAGATGCGGATGACGTCAACGATCCCATCGAGGGCGCGGAAGTCGTCGGGGTTGCGGGTGTACAGGGGAAGCTCTTCTGCCAAGGCAGTCGCTGCGATGAGCAGGTCGACGGCGCGTGCTCCTCTCGGCTTGCGTCCTGCGGCAGCGACCGCTGCAAAGACGCGTCCATAGGCGCGGGCGGCTTCTGTGGTGAACGGCAGAGGATCGAACGCCGCCTCCGTTCGTTGCAGCCGATCCTGGCGCCGGCTCCGTTCCGCTGGATCGGTCGTCGCGTGAGGCCCGGCCGTGAGCTCGGCCATCGTGATCGCGCTGATCGCGACTTCGGAAGGAAGCTCGTCAGCGGAGATACGTTCGAGGTCGATCACCACGCTGGTGTCGAGGAGTCCTCGCTCGGGCCGAGGACGGTCAGCCACGAGGTTCGATGTCCTGACCCGCCAGATCATCGAGGTCTCGTCGGAACCGGTCTGCGTCGATCGCTGGGGCTGCGCTGAAAGTGTCGATCACCGCAGCGGCGCTGATGAAGCGCCGACGACGTAAGGGCGTGAGCTCGCCGACAGGTTCACCATTGCTCGTGATCGTGAACGTCTCCCCCTTGCTAAGGGAACGCATGATCCGTCCGCTGTCGTTCCGGAGTTCTCGCTGACTGATCTCGGTGGTCATGGTCGGACTGTAGCACGGCGTGCGACGCAGTCGGCCGTTTCACCTGATCGCCATCGTGAGTTCGCCTCGTAGCGCCGCCCGTGGGCTATCAAGACTGCGCGTTCCTTCGACACCAACCGGAAAGACACCGGCGCCAGCGCCGACTCGAGTGCGACCGTCCGGGTGGAACGTGAGGCTCACGCCGAGTTCGGCGTAGATAGCTCGCCGGTCTTCGGGGTCTGCGTCAGCGAGCACGGCCACGATGTCTTTGAGCTCGCGGACCAACGTTTTGATCTCTGCCTTGGTGAGTCGACCGCTCGTGGGTACGGCGGCGAGAACGCGTCCGCGCCGTACGCCTCGGCGGTCCAGACGGAGTGGAAGCCCAATGCCTCGGCGCGGCGGACCTGCTCGACCGGAACCTCCATGGC
>JAYUDQ010000477.1:0-4664 GCA_043739745.1 Acidimicrobiia bacterium
CGCCGACGAGTTCCCGTACGCGACGCACTCGCCGCTCGCGGTGTACGACAGCGGCAACTTTGCGGGCGCGATGGACGAGCTGCTCACGTTGTTCGACTATGACGGGCTGAAAGCCGAGCAGGCCAGACGTCGTGACGATGCCAGCAAGAAGCTCATCGGTATCGGATTCTCCAGCTGGCTGGAGATCGCTGCGTTCGGCCCTCCCGGATCGCTGGAGGCCTTCGGCCACCTCGCCTCGTGGGAGTCGGTCCAGATCCGGGTGCAGCCCGACGGCAGCGCCATCATCTACACCGGCGCCTCCCCCCATGGCCAGGGCACGGTCACCACCTTCGCCCAGATCGCAGCCGGCGAACTGGGCATCCCGTTCGAGAAGATCAGCGTGCGCCACGGCGACACGGCTACCATCCCGCAGGGTATCGGCACGATGGGTTCACGGGCGACCGCAGTCGGTGGCGAGGGAGTCAGGACGGCGAGCGTTCGCGTGGTCGAGAGGGCCAAGGCGATCGCGGCTCACCTCCTCGAAGCCAATCCATCCGACATCGTGCTCGAGGGCGACGGCTTCGCCGTGAACGGCACTCCAAGCCGAACGGTGCCCTGGAGCGAGGTGGCGTGGAAGAGCTTCCGCCCGCTTGAGATCCCGCCCGAGACCGAGCCCGGCTCGCTGGACATCACGGTGTTCCAGCAGGTGCCCAATTTCAGCTTCCCGTCTGGCGCGTACTGCTGCACTGTCGAGATCGATCGTGGCACGGGTGAGATCGAGATCACCGGCATGTACCTCGTCGACGATTGCGGGACGGTGATCAACCCGCTACTCGCCGAGGGCCAAGTGCATGGGGGCGTCGCCCAGGGCATCGCCCAGGCGCTGTACGAAGGCATTACCTACGACTCCAACGGCCTGCCGCTGAACAGCACACTGATGGACTACCTCATCCCTGCAGCCAGCGACCTTCCCGATTACACATGCGGCCGAACCAACACACCCACTCCGAACAACACGCTCGGCGCCAAGGGAATCGGTGAGTCGGGTTCTGTCGGCGCTCCGCCAGCCGTCGTCAATGCCGTCGTCGATGCACTCAGTCACCTGGGTGTGAAGCATCTCGACATGCCCATCACGCCGATCGCGGTGTGGAACGTTCTGAAGGGAGCCCAATGAGCACCGTCTCTGTTTCCGCCACGGTGAATGGCGTGCAGCGCACGAATGAGGTGGAACCACGTGTGCTGCTCGTCCACTATCTGCGCGACATGTTGCGGCTCACTGGCACGCACGTCGGCTGCGACACGTCGAACTGCGGCGCGTGCACCGTCATCCTCGACGGCGCAGCGGTGAAGTCGTGCACGGTGCTCGCCGTCCAGGCCCGCAACAGCGAGATCACCACAATCGAAGGGCTCGCCGCACCAGGCGAACCCTTCAGCGCCGTGCAGCAGGGCTTTCATCAAGAGCACGGCCTGCAGTGCGGCTACTGCACGCCGGGCATGATCATGGCGTGCACTGCGCTGCTCGCGGAGAACCCTGACCCGACCGAACACGAGATCCGCCATGCGCTGGAGGGCAACCTGTGCCGCTGCACCGGCTACCAGATGATCGTCAACTCGGTCCGTTGGGCGGCGGAGCATCCCGACGGAGTCGTGCCCGCCAGGCCCGACGCCAGTACACCCGTGCGCAGCACGCTGGGAGCAGGATCGTGATCCCGGCATCTTTCGACTACTTGGAGGCTAGCTCCGTTGATCACGCCATCGCGTTGTTCGCGGAGCACGGCGACGCGAAGTTCCTCGCAGGTGGTCATTCGCTGGTGCCAATGATGAAGCTGCGGCTGGTGTCGCCAAGCGTCTTGATCGACATCGGGCGCATCGCGGAGTTGTCGTATATCGATGATCGCGGCGACCATGTGGCCGTGGGTGCGCTCACCCGCCACCGGGAGCTGGAGGATTCATCGTTGCTCGCCGAGCAGATCGGCCTGCTGGCACATGTGGCTGGCCAGGTGGGCGATCCGCAGGTGCGCAACCGCGGCACAATCGGTGGTTCGCTCGTGCACGGCGACCCGGCCGCCGACCTCCCTGCGGCATCGCTTGCCCTCCGTGCGTCGATGGTCATCACCGGAGCTGCCGGCCAGCGCGTCGTTCCCGCTGTCGACTTCTTCGTCAATTTCCTCGAAACCGCTGTCGGGGACGGCGAGCTGCTCACCGAGATCCGTTTCCCCAAGCGCACCGGTACGCGCTGGGCCTACCAGAAGTTTAACCGTCGGGCGATGGACTACGCCATCGTGGCCGTTGCGGTGCAGCTTGGTGACAACCCTGGCATTGCATTGGTCAACATGGGCCCCACGCCGCACTTCGCAGCCGCGGCCAGCGCTGCACTTGCGGCTGGCGCGCCGGCGTCAAAGATCGCCGACGCAGTGCTCGAGGGCACCGGGGCCTGGGACGATTCCAATGCCACCCGCGAGTACCGCGAACACCTCGCTCGGGAACTCACCACCCGAGCGCTTGCCAAGGCCGGCTACACGTCGTAGCCGGTCCCGGGTGAGTCACGACTCGCGCAGGCCTGCTTCGATCAGCATCGGGCGGAGCACCTTGTCGTACTGCTCGAGGCCGCCGAGGTAATCGACCCAGCTGATGGTGATGCCGTCGAGACCGGCATCGGAGAACTCTTTCATACCGGCCACCACCTGTTCGGGCGTCCCCACGAGCGGCAGCGCGCCGTATCCGGCGATGAGGTTGGCTGCCATGCCCCGCCAGCCGTCGCCGAGCGCGCTCTGCGAGTTCGGTACCAACACGTCGAGCAGGTTGCCGACGCCTTCCCAGTCGCCCAGGTCGTTGACGTAGTTGTCGCGATATGCAATGGCTTCCTCTTCGGTGTCGCGACAGACGATGTAGCCCTGACCGAATACCTGGATGTCTCGGCCGTAAGTGTCGCGAGCGAGCGTCTTGACGTTCTTGGCGATGCTGCCGGCGGTGGCGATGTCGGGGGCGACGACGAAGTTCAGGTCGGTGTGCTTGGCCGCGAAATGCTGGCCGCGCTCGCTGTTGCCGGCGCTCATCAGCACCGGGTACGGCTTCTGCACAGGCTGCGGTGACGAGTAGGCGCCGGGGCTGCGGAAGTACGTGCCATCGAAGTCGAATTCGTCGTCCCGCGACCACAGCTCCTTGCAGAGGGTGATCCACTCGTCCGCGAAGTCGTAGCGATCGTCATGGGGAAGCTGCGGCGCACCGAACATCCCGATTTCCTTCTCGTTCCATCCGGCGACGAGATTCAGACAGAACCGCCCACCGGAGATGTGGTCGATGGTGGCCACTTCCTTCGCGGCGCGAACCGGATGCACGGTGGGCACATGAAACGTGGCGAAGATTCCAATCCTCGACGTAAGCGCCGCTAGACCGGCAGCCCAAGTGAACGGGTCGAAGCTGCGGTGGTTGAAATTGACCTTTCCACCCATCCCCTTCCAACGGGCGACAGGGATGATCGCTTCGATCCCAGCCCTCTCCGCCGCCTGCGCAATTGCGACTGATTCCGACCATTCCGCTTTCAGCGTGTTGGGGAGATCGGTCATCGTGCAGCCACTGCTGACGTTCACGCCAAACACTCCGAGCTTGAGCTTGTTCGGGCTGCCCAGAAGTGGGTTGGTCTCTCGCTGCACTCGTTCGTTCACGTGTGGGTTCCCCATCCTTTGACGTGTTCGGCCCCCTTGCCGAACGCCGGTCTTTGTACCATATCAGGACACGCGATTGCGTAGCTAGGGAACTCACGACGCCAGCGTTGTATCGTGTAGTCCGCACACGCGCTGAGCAGGGGGAGATGTCGTGAGAATAACGTTCAAGACACAGCCGCAGGATTCCGAGTGGGCGCCGATCGAGGCCGTCTGGCGGGCCGCGGACGAGATCCCGGAGCTGGATGGCGGGTGGCTGTTTGATCACTTCTATCCGATCATGACCGACGACCCCGCCGGGCCGTGCTTCGAAGGCTGGACTGCGCTCGCCTACCTCGCCGGAGTCACGCGACGACTGCGGTTGGGACTGATGGTGTCCGCAAACACCTACCGCCACCCGGCCGTATTGGCCAACATGTGCGCGACGCTCGACGTGGTGTCCAAGGGCCGGCTGGAGATCGGACTCGGCGCTGCGTGGAACGCGGCCGAGCACGAGGCGTACGGCATCGATTTCCCGCCGCTCGGCAAGCGCATGGACGCGCTCGACGAGGCCTGCCAGGTGATCGACTCGCTGCTGACCAAACCCGTCTCGGACTTCGACGGCACGCACTACCAACTCAAGGGTGCGTTCTGCGAGCCCAAGCCGGTGCAGAAACCGCGACCGCCTCTGGTGATTGGCGGCGGTGGCGAGAAGCGCACTCTCCGCATTGCCGCCAAGTACGCCGATCACTGGAATTTCCCGGGGCGTACCGGCGACGAACTGAAGTTGAAGCTGGCAGTCCTGCATCAGCACTGTGAAGATGTCGGCCGCGATCCCTCGCAAATAGAGGTGTCGGTGCACCTGTTCGAGCCTTTGGAACCCGTGTCGGCAGCCGCCACGGCCCGCGAGCTTGCGGCCGCCGGCTGCAACCACCTGATCCTCTATCTCAAGGCGCCCTACGACGTCGGACGTCTCCGCGACGTCGCCCGAGCGGTGGCCGACGCCGTCGGCTGACCAGCGGCGCGCTCGGGCGGCACCTGCCG
>JAYUDQ010000478.1:0-1670 GCA_043739745.1 Acidimicrobiia bacterium
CGGGCCTGAGCGGAGCCTGCTCGAGCCCACCATCGCGTGACCGGCGAGCGAATTTGAGCGCGGCGGATCGGGACACCGAATCATCGAACATGTCACGCCTCGTGACGAGAATCGGCAGCCGACTGCTGTTACCCCACGATTGGTGATCTTTGCGGACGAGCGCTCGTGCCGATCCGCCGCGCTCAGCCTGGGTGCCGCAGCTGGGTGCCGCTCGGTGCAGATGGAAGCCCCTAACGTCTCCGACCGTGCCGACGCCGCTCGCCGATCAGCAACTCGCCGAGGAAATCGAGGCCGGCGACCGCAGGGCCCTGGCCCGTGCCATCACGCTCGTGGAGTCGACCCGATCCGACCACCGGGCCCGCACCACCGCGCTGCTCGAGTCGGTCGGCCACCGTCGCGGACACAGCTTCCGCATCGGGATCACGGGTACGCCGGGGGTCGGGAAGTCGACGTTCATCGAGGCGTTCGGACTGCACCTGTGCAACATCGAGGGCCTGCGGATCGCCGTGCTCGCGGTTGACCCTTCGTCGTCGCGCACCGGTGGGTCGATCCTCGGCGACAAGACCCGCATGGCCGAGCTTGCCCGCCATCCCAACGCCTTCATCCGCCCCTCCCCGGCCAGTGGGACGCTGGGCGGCGTGGCCCGGCGGACCCGCGAGGTCATGCTGCTGTGCGACGCCGCCGGGTTCGATGTGGTGATCGTGGAGACGGTCGGGGTCGGGCAGTCGGAGACGACCGTCGCTGAAGTGACCGACGCTTTCGTGTTGCTCGTCGCTCCGGCCGGCGGCGACGAGCTGCAAGGCGTGAAGCGCGGAATCATGGAGCTGGCCGACCTCATCGTCGTCAACAAGTGCGATGGAAACCTCGAGCCACAGGCCCGGGCCACGCTCAGCGACTACGCCAGCGCATTGCGGCTCATGCGGCCGACGTCGCCGGCATGGACCCCAGTCGCCGTGCCGGCCAGTGCCGTCACGGGCTACGGCGTCGCCGACGTCTGGCGGATGCTTGCTGAACTACGAGAGGCCCGGGCACCCGAAATGGAGATGCGTCGAGCCGAGCAGGACCGAGCGTGGTTCTGGGAGGAGGTACGTGGACGTATCATTGACCGTATGCGCGCTGACGACCGCACGACAGAGCTGTTGGCCGATATCGACGGGGGACGGCGAACCCCCGTCGGCGCAGCGGAAGAACTGCTCGCCGCCTGGGGCTGAGCACATGAAGCCGGGCCGCCTGGGGCTGAGCGCATGAGGCTGCGCACATGAGGCTGGGCGCACCAGTATGAGCGCGCCGATCACCTCGGTCCTCATGGTGTGCACTGGCAACATCTGCCGCTCCCCGGCGGCCGAGGCGGTACTTCGGCACCAGTTGGATGCGGCGGGGTTGTCGGACGTCGAGGTCGATTCGGCCGGCACCGGCGACTGGCACGCGGGCGAGCGGTCGCACACGCGGTCACGTCGGGTCGGGGAAGCACGCGGGTACGTGCTCGACCATCGCGCCCGCATGACAACCGGCGACGACCGCCGTTTCGATCTCCTCTTGGCGATGGATTCCGGTCATCTCGTCTGGCTACGCCGGCGGTTCAGCACCCACACCGGCCTTCGCTTGTTCCGCTCGTATGAGCCCGGCTGCGCCAATGACCGCGTGCCCGATGTCGACGATCCCTACGGCCA
>JAYUDQ010000479.1:0-1669 GCA_043739745.1 Acidimicrobiia bacterium
GCAACGAACATGCGCAGCAGACTGCGCGCCGCGTAGTACGGCAGTCGTCCGAGCGACGTATCGATCTTCGATACGTTCGCCGGCGCATACGACAGCGTCGCTCCACGCCCGACCGTCACGATCAGGTAGAGGACGATGAACACCGCGAGCGCCACGGCGACGTCGACCATCGTGAACTTTCGCAATCCGCCGGTCAACCAACTGCCATAGCCGCGCCGATCGCGGGGCGGCTTGGGTGGCGACGGCGCTTGTCCCCGGTTGCCGGCAACAGTGCGATACAGGTAGCTCACGACGTCACCGGCGGGTCGAGAACGCTGGTGCAATCCGGATCGAGCTCGAACTCGTCGTGGTCGACGTCGTACGCGTACTGCTCTGCATACCGTCCCCAATCGACAGCGGTGTCGACCTGACGGGCGGCCTCTTGTTCGCTGAACGAGCGGCGCAACATCTCCTTGAAGAATGCGCCTCGCAGCGTTCCGTCAGGTGCACGCTGCAAGCCGTGAACGATCGACCGCACCAACGGTGCGTGATCGAGGACCGCCATCGCGAAGATTCGCTTCGACGCCTGGATATCGGCTCCGGCAAACGTGCTGCCCGCCTCGCTCAGGCAGAGTCGACCGGCCTCGACAGCCGCGAAGTCGAGCAACTCGAGCGCGTCGACAAGCGGCAGCAGATCATCGACCTCGAAGCCGAGCTCGTCGGCAATCCCCGCGACCGTCACCGGACCCAGACCGGCGAGGACCTCGGCCAGCCCGGAAAGAGAATCGACACTCGCATGCGGAAGCGGCAAATTCGCTGGCGATGGGGCGGCCACGCCGCGAGCGTCGGCGGGTTCGGGCACCGCCCGACCGGTCATCACCGCATAGATCTTGTCGACGTACGACTCGAAATCGGCGGCGTGGCGATCGCGCGGCCGAGCGAGATCGATGTCGAGTTCGAGCTTGACGCGACCTGGCTTGGAGCCGAGGATCACGACCCGGTCGGCCAGCAGGACTGCCTCTTCGATGTTGTGAGTGACGAGCACGATCGCTTCGATCGGGAACTCGTCGGACTGCCACAACTCCATCAGCTCTCCGCGCAGGTTCTCAGCGGTCAGGACGTCCAGCGCCGAGAACGGCTCATCCATCAACAACACCTCCGGCTCGACCACCAGGGCGCGAGCGAACCCGACACGTTGACGCATCCCGCCGGAGAGCTCCTTCGGGTATGCCGTTTCGAAACCGTCCAGTCCGATCAGGTCGATCGCACGTTCTGCCAGAACGCGACGTCGAGGACGGTCGATGCCCTTCGCTTCGAGACCGAGCTCGACGTTCTGGCGCACCGTCAACCACGGCAATAGTGCGAAACTTTGGAACACCATCGCCGTTCCGGGATTCGTGCCGACAAGCGGCTCGCCGCGATACTTGACCGCGCCAGTCGAAGGCGTCAACAGACCGGCGATACAACGCAACAACGTCGACTTGCCACTCCCGGACTTACCGAGCAACGCAACGACCTCCCCGGCGCGCACTTCCACGGAAACACCTTCCAACACCGGAAGTTCGCCTTCTAATGTCGCAAACGTCTTCGTCACGTCGCTGACAGCAATCAACACCTCACCCGGCACTGCCGGTGTCCGTGCTGCGATGTTCACCTGAGCCATGTCCAACCTCCATGTCCGCGCCGAACC
>JAYUDQ010000480.1:0-11479 GCA_043739745.1 Acidimicrobiia bacterium
ATGGACGACCTGGAGCCCGAGCCTTCGTGCCTCGCGCACGGCCAAAAGGGACGGACTGGTCGCATTGGAGATCACGGCCAACGACCGATCGCGCGGAACGGGTTGACGCTCGAGCAGCCGGGCGACGTCCAGCAGTTCCTCGACGGACCCGACCCGGATGACGCCCAACTGGCGGTAGATGTCCTCGTCGCCGGCGTGCTGTCCGAGCATCGCGTCTGGTGACGACATGGTCACGATCGGCACCCGGTGGGCGATGCGGCGAACGATCCGCGAGAACTTGCGGGGGTTGCCGAAGGACTCGCCGAACATCATCACGACACCGGTCGCGGGATCGTCCGCCCAGTACTGGAGCAGGTCGTTGGCGCTCACGTCCGCCCGCTCCCCCAACGACACGATCGAGGAGAAGCCGATGCCCAACCGAGTGGCCCGCTCGATCAGCGCACCGGCGAGCGGTCCCGACTGGGCCACCAGAGCGACCCGGCCGTGCACAGGCGCGGTCGACGCGAACGTTGCATGCATCGAATGCTCCGTTCCGATTGTCAGCACGCCGAGGCTGGCCGGACCGACGAGCCGCATGCCGGACCCGCGCGCAAGCCGGGCCGCCTCCTGTTGCTCGGCAGGCGAAAGCCCCTCGGCGATCACGACAAGGGCGCGGACATGACGTGCACCACAGGCGCGCACCGCCTCCAGAACTGCGCTCGCCGGCACCGCAACGACCGCAAGGTCGACATCGCCGGGGACGTCGTCGATGGTCGCCACCGTTGCGATCCCCGCCACCTCAGCCGACGTGAGGCTCACTGCGGTGAGGGAGCCCCCGAACCCGTGCGCCAGGAGGTTCCGCACCACGGCTCCACCCAGCGACTGCGCCCCCGACGACGCACCGATCACTGCGATCGAGGCCGGATGCAGCACCGGTTCGATGGATCGACGTTCGGCCCGTTGCTCCCGTGCCGCAATCTTCTCGAGTGCCTCGTCCGAGAGGTCGAGTTGCAGCGTGAACGCGAGCACACCATCAGCGAACCCTGCTTTGGATGCGAAACCGGCCTGGCGGAACACGATGCCCATAGCTCGGTTGTCGGGCAGGGTGATGGCGGTGAAGCGGATGATCCCCCGCCGCCGGGCCGCGCTGGCGAGATGCTCGAGAAGCAGCGTGGCAATGCCGCGGCGCTGGTGGGCGTCGTCAACGACGAATGCGGCCTCGGCCTCGTCGAGGTTCTCGAGGTCACGGTCGTAGCGGGCGACAGCGATCATCTCGTCACCGAGCATGAGGACGAGCGCGAGACGGTTCACGAAGTCCGTGGTCGTGAAGTGCCGGACCTCCTTCTCGGAGAGGCGGGGATGCGGGCTGAAGAACCGGTAGTAGATGCTCTCGCGGCTCAGCCGGCCGTGCAGCGCGACGAGACGTTCACCGTCGTCGGGCCGGATGGGTCGGACGTGCGCAGTGCCGCCGTCCGAGAGGACGACATCGGCCTCGCAGTCGGCCGGATAACCCGCTGGGAGATCAGGTCCGGCTGGCCGTTCCACCGGGATTCACATCCACGCGGTCGCCCGAAGGTGGGCTCGACGGGCATCCTGGACCGACGACTCGCCCGGCCCGCCGCTCGTCGAGTGCTCCGGCCGGAATTCGTGGCCCACGAGCGCGCTCACGGTCGCGCCGACGGACATGCGGACCGCATCGAGGTCGTACCCGCCTTCGAGGAACAGCACCACGTTGCGGGGGTCGGGCGCGAAACCCGTGACCCGCTTGGTGAAGTCGGCGAAGTCGCCCGAGCTGAAACCGAGGCCGCCGAGCGGATCCAGGCGATGGCTGTCGTAGCCGGCCGACACGAGCACCCACGTGGGCGAGAGCCGGTCGACCGCCGGCGCAACCACATCGTCCATGGCCCGCAGGAGCACGTCTCCCGTCGCTCCCTCAGGAAGCGCGATGTTGATCGTCATGCCGGGTGCGAGCGGGCCACCGGTCTCGGTCGCGACGCCACTGAACGGCCAGTGGCCGGTGAGCTGGCTGGATACGAACAGCACCCGAGGGTCGTCCCAGAAGATGGCCTGGGTACCGTTTCCGTGATGCACGTCCCAATCCACGATGAGCACGCGCTCACCCCGTGCCGTCAGCGAAGCCGCCGCGACGGCCACGTTGTTGAACAGGCAGAAGCCCATGGCCCGGTCGGCGAGGGCGTGATGGCCGGGAGGACGAACGACAACGAGTCCGCCCTCAGCCCGTTCCGCGTCGATCTCGTCGATGACGGCGAGCCCAGCGCCGGCAGCGCGCAACGCGGTGTCCCAGGAACCCGGACCCACACGGGTGTCGGGGTCGAGCCGGCCGCCGCCGCCGCCGCAGAACCGGTTGAGCCGGTCGAGGTAGTCGACGGCATGCACCCGTTCGAGCTCGTGCCGCTCGGCCGCCCGCGGCTCGACGGTGCGGATCGCCTCCGCGACGCCCGAATCGGCGATGCCCGCCATTGCGGCGCGAAGCCGTTCGGGTCGCTCGGGATGATTCCGACCATTGTCATGGCCGTCGACGTCGAGCGTGGTGGACACGGCGAGCATCCGCCGATGGTACGGCGCTCTCGACACCCGGGGAATCAGGCGAAGACGTCCCACGGATTCGGCGGCAGGTCGGCCGTGAGATACGCGAATCCAAGTCCGATAGGTGGCGAAATCGGGTCGGCTTCGGTCACGCTGTGGACGAGGTGGCACTGCCGCTCCGGGGGGCCGATCATTCGGGGCTGTTCATAGGCCGACGCTGGGCCCTCGAACGTCACGAACACCGAGTCTGGAAGCGACCGGAACCAGGTCCGGCTCACCTGGCACCCCGGGTTGAACACACAACGGACGCCTTGTCCGACGCTCGACCACGACCGGAGGGAACGGAGCGTCGCGACTCGGCCACGGGCCCGTTCAGCCGGGATCTCGTCCCAGAAGATGCCGTGCACGCCGTACCAGTCCCGATGGCTCTCGGACTCCAGTCGGCACCGTTGCAGCGGCTTCGCAAGGTAGGACGTGGTGACGTAGCCGAGCACTGTGGACCCGACCGCATCGAGGCGCCCGACGAGGTCGCGGTAGCCGGCGTGGGGGATGTCGCCCGGTCCGGATGCCGGATTGATCACCACGACCGAAGGCCGGGCGGCGATGACGAGGTCCCACTGCACCGAATCCCACGGGCCGAAATACGCCGGGACGAGCGAGGCGTACGAAAGCGCCGACTCGCTGCTGCTGGAGCCCGAGGCCGGAATTGAACCGGCTACCTGCTCATTACGAGTGAGCTGCTCTACCGAATGAGCTACCCGGGCGGGACGGGAAATGATAGCCCAGGGCCGAGCCCGCACAGGGCGGGTTCCGCCCGGACCGTCGGCCCGGCCGATCACGATGCGGCAGGGAGCCCGGGCAACGCCAGCAACAGCGCCTGGAGCATCAGCCCGACGTTCGGGTTGCGGTCGAACTCGGCATGCACGGCGTCGATGCTGCCGACCGCAGCAAGGCTGCATCGGGCCACGCCGGCCGATGGCGACGAAACCGCCGAGTCCCGGTACACGCGCTGCAGGGTGACAAGACCGAAGCGCAGCTCATCGTCGCGGAGCCGCTTCAGCTCGCGCTTGTGGCGCTCGACCAGTTCCTTGCGCTGGCCGGCCCCGCCACGCGTGCCCTGATCCTTGAGACGTTCCTCGAGACCCGCGATCTCCGCCGCCTGCCGCGCCTCCAACGGGCCGACCGCGGCCCGGTCGAGGAGCGACGCGGCTTCGGCTGCGATCACCGAGACGGCGGCGCCGGTTCCGTCGAGCCGACCGGCGATGGTGGCCCAGAACGACTGGCGAGCACCGAGCTCTGGGTCCGTGGCCAGCAACCGGGCCCGATCCAATCGGCCGCCGGCGGCCCGGGCTGCCCGCTCGGCCTGCGCGCGATCGATGCCGTCGGCGACCAGACCATCGATCACGGTCGCCAGCGGCAGCGCCACGAACGGGACCTTCACACAACGCGAGGCGATCGTGACGAGGTCGTTCGTGACATGGTCCGCGAGGATCACGAAGACCGTGCTCTCAGGCGGCTCTTCGATGATCTTCAGCAGCGTCGGCCCGGCGTTCGACACGAGCTGGAAGTCGACCAGCACCAGCACCTTTCGGGCACCCTCGACCGGCGAGCGCACGGCGAGACGGATGATCTCGCGGGCCTGGTCGACCGAGATCGACGCACCTTCTCGTTCGACCACCACGAGATCGGGGTGGATCTCGGCCTGGGCGCGAACGCACACGTCGCACACACCGCAGCCGCCTCTCGGGCACAGCAGCGCGGCTGCGAACGAGCGAGCAGCCACCCGCTTGCCCGAACCGGGCGGGCCGACGAACAGGTAGGCGTGCACAGGTGTGAGCGTCGAACCGCGGAGCTGGTTGACGGCCGCTTCCTGGCCGACGACATCGAACCAGAGGCGGTCCGCGGAACCGCCCCGCTGGTCAAGGGGCACGTCGATGAGCGGCTCCCAGGCCGGATCGTTCAGCACGTCACCTGGATCGTCCGCGGCGGTGGCACGAACCTCGGCTTCGCCGGCCACCGGCTCATCGTCGGGCACGACCTCGTCTGCCGCCACGACCGGCGCGCCCAACGTGTCGGTCAGCGAGTCGGGCTCGGACTCCCCCACGGGAACGTCGAACAAGCTGGCATCGAACAGGCTGTCCATGGCCCTGTCATCCTCGCGTCATCGCGGCGTCCACACGAACGAGCCCACGGCGTCCCAGACGCGCGCAGCGACCTGCTCCACCGAGCCAACGCCGTCGACGGCGCGCCACGTCACCGGATCGGCGGCGGCCAGCGCATCGAAACCTTCGGCAACCCGGTGCTGGAACGCGGCGCCCTCTGACTCGAGCCGGTCAGGAGCTCCTGACGCGGCCATACGCTCGAGGATGATGTCGACCGGTACCCGCAGAAGGACCGTGCAATCGGGCCAACGGTCGCGCGTCGCCCATACCGAAATGGCGCGCACCTCCTTGACGTCCTGTCCGCGTCCGTATCCCTGGTAAGCCAGCGATGACGCCGTGTAGCGGTCGGTGACCACGGAACGTCCGGCTGCGAGCGCGGGCTCGATCACCTCGGCCACGTGCTGGGCCCGATCAGCCGCCATCAGCAGCGTCTCGGTGCGCACGTCGAGCGAGGCGCCTTCCGGGGAATGATCGAGAAGCAGCGAGCGGATGCGAATGCCGGCGGGAGTGTCGCCTGGTTCCCGCGTGAGCAGCGCGTCGATGCGTTCCGCGAGGAGCTGTGCCTGTGTGCTCTTGCCGGACGCATCGCACCCCTCGAAGGCAACGAACAGGCTCATGCCGCACCTGATCCGGTCGCCGTGGCCGTCATTTCACGGGTTGGGTCGCCGATCGCCCGGAACGCGAGGAATGCGGCACCGAAAACGACAGCAGAACCGGTCCAGAGCGTCAGCCGCACACCCGGTAGGAAGAACGATGAATTGCCGACGGTGGCCGTCTCGTCACGGCCGAACAGCCAGCGCGAGAGCCGATCGAGAAGCGTTGTCGTGAACGGGCCGAGCACGAGGGGGAGCGTCAGCGCTAGTCGTATAAGTGCATAGAACGTGGCGAAGATCCGCCCGCGAAGCGCATCCTCCACCTCGGTCTGCAGGATGGTCTGACCGAGCACAAAGGCCGAACCGGCAAAGATGCCGAACCCGGCCACACACCACGCGGCAACGGCGAGCGAAGACATCGCGGCTGTCATGAGCAGCATCGTCGCCGCCCCGAGAACGCTGATGCAGAACACCCGCTCACGAGCCACATGGCGCTGCGCGGAGATGACGCCGACAACGCCTGCGGCGGCTCCCATGCCGAGCGCCGACAGCAACAGGCCGTACCCCGCGTCGCCCGCGCCGAGCGCCTGCGCGGCAAAACCGCGCCCCAGCGGGATCACCAGACCACCGCCCACGAGGCCGGTGCCCATCCCGACCATCACCGCCATCACGATGGGCGAGCGGCGGATGAAAGCGAGGCCGACGCGCATCTCGGCGAACGTCCGGTGGTCGGCATCCGGCCCCGCCGCCGCACGCGCCCGGGTCCGGTCGTGGACGAGCGGCAGCGTGCTGATGAGTGCAGCCGAGATGAGGAACGAGAGCACATCGAACCCGATAGCGGCGGCCTCGCGTTCGCCCCGCAGCACGTGCAGCCACGACACGTCCGCCAGGCGGTCGGTGAGCTTGAACAGCCCGGCCGAGATGCCGGCGGCGAGCGGGAACGTGCCGTATGCCGCGGCCATCGAGAGCGAGCCCACGGTCGGGATGGCCTCGGCGGGTACCAGGTTCGGCACCGACGCGTCCTTCGCCGGGCTCCATAGGAGTGTCAGCAGCTCGAGGAGGAAGGAGATGAGAACCAACTGCCACACGGTGGATGTTGCGGGGATCACGCACAGCAACAGGGCGCGTCCGACGTCGCAGCACACCATCACCTTCTTCCTGTCGAGGCGGTCGACGAGTACGCCAGCGAAGGGTGCGAGGAAGAAGCCAGGAACGAACCGGGCCGCGAGGGTGAAGCCAGTGGCCGAGGCTCCGCCTATGCGGTAGCTGAGCGCCGTGATTGCCACGATGCCGACCCAGTCACCGAGCGACGACGCGACCTGCGCAAGCCACAGGCGGAAGAACGCACCGGACCCGAACAGGCGCAGCAGAGGGCCCGTCGGGCGCATCGATACGTGCACGTAGAGTTACCTCTGCGCGCTTATGAAACCCTAGAAGGGATGGAACTCATCCGGCCGATTTGTTCGCGGCCGCACGGTTCCCCGCCGAAGTCTTCCCGGCCACCTTCTTGGCCGCAGGTTTCTTCTGAGCAACTTTCCTCGGAGCCGCTTTCTTCGGCGCACCTCGGGCGATCGTGCGGCCCGGTTTCGGCGGTGCACTCGCGTCCTTCACCCGCCGCTCGGCCAACAGCTCCACTGCGCGGTCGATCGTGATCGTCTGCGGGTCGTCGCCGCGCCGCAGCGAGGCGTTCGTGATCGAGTCGGTGACGTAGGGGCCGAAGCGTCCTTCCTTCATGACGATCGCTTTGCCCGAAACGGGATCGTCGCCGAACGTCGCCATCGGCGGCTTCGGTGCAGCCGCGCGCCGTCCGAACGTCTTCGGCTGCGCGTAGACCGCCAGCGCTTCTTCGAGCGTGATGGTCAGCAGCTGCTCCTCGGACGTGATGCTGCGACTGTCCACGCCCTTCTTCAGGTATGGCCCGAACTTGCCGTTGGAGGCGACGATCTCCTCACTGGTCGCCGGGTCGATACCGACCGTACGGGGAAGGCGCAAGAGCTGGAGCGCCTCCTCCAGGGTGACCGCTTCAACCGTCATAGTGGCGAAGATCGACGAGGTCTTCGGCTTCGGGGCGTCCGCCTTCTTCACCTTCTTCGGTTTGCCCTTGGCGTCGAGCTCTGGCGGCTGCAGCGCAGCGATGGCGGCCAGGGATTCGATGTCGCCGAGCTGTACATAGGGCCCGAACCGTCCGGCCTTCGCAGAGACGAGGAGCCCGCTGACAGGGTCGGTGCCGACGACACGGTCACCCTTCGGTGCCGATAGCAGCTCAGTCGCCTTCTCGACGGTCAACTCGTCAGGCGGCAGGTCCTCCGGGACCGAGGCAGTGTCGTCACCCCGCTTGACGTATGGGCCGTAGCGCCCTGGACGGACGACGACGGCACGGCCCTCGGCATCTGATCCGATGTTGATCGTGTTGATCTCTGCCGCGTCGATGTCACCTAGTCGATCATTGACCATCGACTTCAGACCCGGCCCACCACTGGGGCCGGAGTCGCCGAGCGGGACCGACGTGCCGTCGGCCGGCGGCGGTTCTTCACTTCCGAAGTAGAACTTCGTCAGCCACGGTCGCGAGGCCCGCTCGCCGTTGGCGATCGAGTCGAGATCGTCCTCCATGCGGGCCGTGAACGCGTAGTCGACCAAGTCGCCGAAGTGCTGCTCGAGCAGGCCGATCACGGCGAAGGCGGTGAACGACGGAATGAGCGCAGTTCCCTTCTTCCACACGTAGCCACGGTTCTGGATGGTGCCGATGATCGAGGCGTACGTCGACGGACGGCCGACGCCCATGTCCTCGAGTGCCTTCACCAGCGAAGCCTCGGTGAAGCGGGCCGGCGGCTGGGTTGCGTGGCCATTGGCGTGGACATCGGCGGCGGCAAGTGGATCGCCCGGTACGAGCTGGGGCAGGCGAACTTCACGGTCTTCGAGCACGGCGTCGGGATCGTCGGCGCCTTCGACATAGGCCCGCAGGAATCCGGGGAACGTGATGACCTTGCCCGACGCGGAGAATTCCACGTCTTCACCGGTTGACGTGGTCGCACCGAGGCGGATCTGCGCAGATGTCCCGCGGGCGTCGTTCATCTGCGACGCGATCGTACGCATCCATATTAATTCGTACAGACGGAACTCATCGTTGCCGAGCTCGCGCTGCACCTGCGCGGGAGTACGGAACGTCTCTCCTGCCGGCCGGATGGCCTCGTGGGCCTCCTGCGCATTCTTGACCTTCTTCGCGTACTGACGGGCAGAAGCGGGGAGGTACTCCGTGCCGTAGAGCTCGAGCACCTGGGCGCGGGCTGCGTTCAACGCCGTTTCCGAAAGCGTCGTCGAGTCGGTGCGCATGTAGGTGATGTACCCGTTCTCGTAAAGTTTCTGGGCCACGCTCATGGCGCGCTGCGAGGAGAAACGAAGCTTGCGGCCGGCCTCCTGCTGCAGCGTCGAGGTCATGAACGGTGGGTAGGGGGAACGTCGGTACGGCTTGTCCTCGACCGAACGGACGCTGAAGCGGGCATCGTCCAGTCGCCCGACGACGGCCTCCGCCCGGAGCTGATCGAGGGCAACGACGTTGGAACCCTTCAGCAGACCGTCCTCGCCGAAGTCCTTGCCGGTGGCCAGACGCACGCCGTCGAGCGAGACCATCGTCGCCGTGAAGCTGTCCGCAGCCGACGTCGCTCCGGCCTTGGCGAACGTACCTTCGAGGTCCCAGTAGCCGGCCGAGTTGAAACGCATGCGGGCGCGCTCGCGTTCCACGATGAGCCGCGTCGCAACGCTTTGGACGCGGCCTGCGGAGAGCCCCGGCATGATCTTCTTCCACAGCACCGGGGAGACCTCGTAGCCATACAGACGGTCGAGGATGCGGCGGGCCTCCTGCGCGTCCACGAGTGCTCGATCGAGGTCGCGCGATTCGTCGACCGCCCGCTCGATGGCCTGGCGCGTGATCTCGTGGAACACCATCCGTTTCACCGGCACCCGCGGCTTGAGCACCTCAAGCAGATGCCACGCGATCGACTCGCCTTCGCGATCCTCATCGGTTGCCAGGTAGAGCTCGCTGGCTTCCTTCACGAGCGCCCGCAGCTTTGCCACGTGCGCCTTCTTCTCGGCCGCGACGATGTAGAGCGGCGTGAAGCCGTTGTCCACGTCGACACCGAGCTTCGCCCACGCCTGGCCCCGGTAGCTCTCGGGGATGTCGGCGGCGCTGCGGGGAAGGTCACGGATGTGACCGATGGACGACTCCACGACGAAGTCGTCGCCGAGGAATCCGGCGATCGTCTTGGCCTTCGCCGGCGACTCGACGATCACCAGCGGCTTGCCGCCGGACCGCGTAGTGCGCGGTGCCGGAGGAGCGGACGACGGGGAAGAGGGGGAGGAAGTGACCACAGTACCCCGCACTGTTCCATGCTCACCCGCAGTGTTGTCAAGGATTGCGTTGAATCGGCCGGAACTTCAACGACCGCGGAGCGTGGGATTCAGTCGCGGGTGCTGCCGACATACAGGCGAAATCCGCCAATCCGTGGAGGAGTTGGTGTACAAACACGAGGTTGCGCGGACAGCGCGGACTCTTTTCCCCCAATGATCTTCGATTCCCAGCCTTTCCTGTCGCTAGGAGAAAGGACCTTCTCGTGAGGTTCGCAACGTTGGCCGCAGCCGCGGCGCTCATCATCGCCCCGTTCGCCGTCGCCGCCGCGCCCAGTGCCGGCGCCCAAGCCGGCGATGCGAAGATCCGGGTCGCACACTTCTCGCCCGATGCTCCGTCGATCGACGTGTACGTCGACGGCAAGAAGAAACTCACGAACGTGCCATATCAGGCCGTATCGGACTACCTGGCACTGCCGGCTGGGAACCACACCTTCGACGTTCGCGCCGCCGGTTCACCGGCAACCGGAGCCGCTGTTGTCACCGCATCGCAGGCGCTGGTTGCCGGCAAGAACTACACCGTTGCCGCTATCGGTGCGCTGGCCGCGATCAGTGGAAAGGTGTTCGAGGACGACGTCACCCCGCCCGCCGCCGGCAAGGCGAAGGTCCGCCTGATCCATGCCGCGACCGACGTGCCGGAAGTGGACGTCGCCGTCAAAGGCGGACAGACCATCGTTTCCAAGCTCGGTCTCGGCCAGGCCAGCGCCTACAGCGAACTGGCGGCGGGCTCGTATGACCTCGAGATCCGTGGCACCGGTACCACCAACGTGCTGCTGGCCAAGCCGGTCACGCTCCAGGCCGGTGGGGTCTACACGATCGCCGCAGTCGGTGGCGGCGACAAGGCACCGACGCTTCGCGGATTCGTCGACCTCGCTCCGTCCGCAACAGCCGCCGTCACCACGCTCCCGGCAGCAACGAACACGACCGCCGCGGCTGCGTCGTCAACCGCGTTGGAGACCAGCACCCTGCCACCCGCGGCTGCGACCACGATTGCGGCGGCAACCGCAACCACTGCCAAGCCCACCGCAACCACGACGGCAGCAAAGGCCACTTCGACAATCGCCGCAGCGGGAGCATCCACGAAACCCGCAGCCACCACGCCTGCGAAGCCGACCACAACCGTAGGAAAGCCGACCACGACGGCGGCGAAGCCGACAACCAGTGAAGCCACGCCGACCACCACCGCTCGGAAGCCGACGACGACCGAAGCGGTGGCGGACACCACGGAGGCGACGTCGGACACCACGGAAGCGACCTCGGATACGCAGCCCAGCGACACCACCGAGATCACGTCGGACACCGAAGCCGAGACCACGACCACCAAGCTGCCGGTCGGTTCCGTCGGGACTGGCGCCGGTGGCCTCCCCGGTGGCGGTCTCCTGGTCCCGGTGCTGATGCTGCTTCTCGTCACCGCAGGCGCAGTCGGCACGGGTGCGTTGCGGCGTCGCAGCGCACACTGACCCACTTCGCCGGACTGCTGCCGGACTGCCGCCCGGCCGGTAGAGTCCGGCCACATCGGCAGCCGCCGATCCCGTGATCTGCGAGCAACCGAGCTGAACTTGGCCCGTTACGTCCCTCAACACCTTCGTCGGCGCCCACGCCGCCCGCGAGCGTTCGCTGGTGCCGCGTCCCTGGTCGCGGCGCTTGCCGTGTCGTTGACCGGCACTGCGGGCTTCGCACCGGGGTTGGCCGCCGAACCCGTCAACCCGTTCGTCGCGGAACGTCAGGCGCTCACGATTGCAACGGTGGCACCGGAGCCCGCCCCACGGACGACCGTCGCAGCGACGACGGCGACCA